>DYRK01000846.1 GCA_020718785.1 Desulfatirhabdium butyrativorans
TTTCCAGAACCGAGCGGGATCGGGCAATATGTTCCGGAAGCACCAGCACATCAATGTCCGAAGCCGGTCTTGTTGCCGGGTCAGGATAGACAGACCGAGCCAGCGCAGGACCCTTTAGCAACAGAATAGGGATGCCTTGTTTCTCAAAAGCTGTCAGCACTTCGGCAAGCTGTTTTTCAAGTTGAAAGGCTCGCACACGGCTACGCAGAAAGGTCTGCCGCATATATGACTTAATACTCTCGGGCGGATGAAACTCCGGGGCTGTTTTACCGGTCTGCCAATAGAAAAGAGGAATAATCCAATGGGGATTCAGCACAGAAAGCAGATTTATCCATTCCTCTGATGAGACATCCGGAGGCAGAACAGGCTCTCCTCTCAGACAGGACAGGAGATAACTCACCAGTTCTTCAGGAACCTGCAAAATGCCTTTTTCCGGGTTTCCGCAGAATTGGAATCCGGAGTGCAGTTGCCGGGAGGCATTCATGTATGAAGTGAGAAGTGAGAATCGAGAAGTATCAATATTCAACTTTAATTCCTATGGAAGCGATGTCTCATCTATAAACAGCCGGAAAGGACGCCGGATTTTCCATTCTCTGCTTCCCGGAAGACGTTTGGCGATAACTCGTTTGCCCAAAAGCAGTTGCATTTCCGTTCCTTCGGGCCGTTCGAAACAAAGAATCTGTGTTTCAAATTTCATAATTCTGAAAAGACCGGAGCCTGCCAAAGCATGATAAAACGGATGAAGCATTCGGGAAATCTTCAGGCTGAGAGCTTTTTTAATTCGAAGAACTTTGGCAATAATAAGACCCCTTTTTCCGCCGTGAATCGTTACAGTCCGATTTCCTCTTTGCACGGAAATCACATGCCCCAAGATGTTTTCAGGCAATATGGGTTTGTCGGGTCCGGCATTATTGTCGCCCTGAGTGATAATACCCTTCGAATTCACAGTAATTACGCGATGAACCACATCATGTCCGGAGCCGCGGAACAGCACTACATCTCCGGGATATATTTTTCTATCTCCGTAAGCAATTACATTCAGGCTGTCGCCGATTCTCAGTGTCGGAAACATGCTGATACCTGTGCCGTATAATCCATATTGATGAGATAAAATTTGCTCTTTTGTCATAATAGAATATATGGAATGATGATTAAGGGATGTTGGGTTTCCTACCTCAACCCAACCTGCTGTATTCATAATTATTAAGCTGTTGCAGAGACCTGAACAAAGATTCACGATTCGCGGATGTTGACAAAAGATATTCGGTTTCATCAATTTCTTCTGAGATATGAATTTCGACAATATTTTTGTCGTTAAACAGACTTTTGAGATTTTCAATGAAGTCGGCATTCAGTTCATTTATGGTCAGTTTGAAACTTGCTATCATAATGCTCACCTTTGCTCATATTTTCGTATGAAGGAGTACCTGCTGCAATGTGAACTTTTTATATTTCAATTTTTATCGGAAATTCCGGCACCAGCGAAGATTTCGGTATTTTTCCTTTTTCACGGCTGTAAAAAGCGATATCCCCGTCTGTTCCGCACAGCCAGAATTCCTCTGCCCCGTTTTCAAAATACAATTTCTTTTTGGCAGACAATTCTTTCTTTGTGTTACTTTCCGATATGATTTCTATACATATCTCGGGAGACACCGGGCTTTCAAACGCGTCTTTTACCTGTGTCCATCGTTCTTCGGAAAACCATGCCACATCAGCGACTTTGGTCCCTTCCAATGTCTTCACCGCACATTCTGTGACAACTTTTCCGTGAATCCGGCTCTTCTTTAAGAGATAAGCAATTTCAACCTGATAAGCACCGTGAGAAAGTTTTGCCGGACTCATAATGAGTTGTCCCTGACGGTTCGATTCGATCTTAAACGGCAAATTCTGCAAATTCGGATTTGAACATATTTCCTGCCAGTTCATAAGTCTTTCATCATAAGTAGGTTGGGTTGAGGTACGAAACCCAACATATATGAAATGGTGATTTAAGGGGTGTTGGGTTTCGTACCTTAACCCAACCTACTGTGTTAATATGCAAAAGTTGGGTTGAGGTATGAAACCCAACATATATGAAATGTTGATTTAAGGGGTGTTGGGTTTCGTACCTCAACCCAACCTACTGTGTTAATATGCAAAAATTTCATTTTTGCACTCCGGATTTACCAGCCCATTGCTTTATCTATATATTCCCAGAAATTTCCGTGAAGCGTGAGACGAAGGCGGAAAACAGGGA
>DYRK01000847.1 GCA_020718785.1 Desulfatirhabdium butyrativorans
CTGTCAAAGGCAAGCCCCCCACCGTTGGACCAACTGTTGTAAACCCTGCCAAGCCTACCTGAACCCATGATGAACCGTCAAACTTCATAACGCTGGCTTTATACCCATTTGCATAATTCGTGTTGTAAGCCACATACGGGGTGTCTTTGCTGTCAAGGGCAAGGCTGATATCCCCTAGTGGCAAACCTGTTGTAAACCCTGCCGTGCCTACCTGAACCCATTTTTCGCCGTCAAACTTCATAACGCTGCCTTTCCAGCCTTCTACGTCCTTATAAGCCATATCCCGATAAAACACATACGGAGTATTGGCGCTGTCAAGGGCAAGGCTGATATACTCTGCCATAGTTTCGGAAAACCCTGCGGCGCCGACCTGAGACCATGATATGCCGTCATACTTTATAACACTGACTTTACTGTCGTTTGTGTCATCAGAATAAGCCACATACGGGGCGGCCGGGCTGTCAAGAGGAAGGCTGACGGCAAGGCTCGGAAAGCGTGCTATCCCGTATGTAAACCCTGCCGTGCCTACGTGAACCCATTTTTCGCCGTCAAACTTCTTCACGCTGGCTTTATAGCTGTTTTCCCAATCCTGATAAGCGAGATAGGGTGTGTCTGCGCTGTCAAGGGCAAAGGTGATATAGTATGCCTTAGCTGAAAATTCCGCGGTGCCGACATGCTGCCAGTCTGCAAAAGCAGTGGAAATTGCTGCTGTCAAAACAACAAAACATACTGCAAAAAACGGTTGAAATTTGTTTTTTCATAAAAATCTCTCCTTTCATATTGAATGTGGAAACAAATTCAAGCAAAAACGCCGGACGTTCCCTTATACTGCAAAGGCGGAGAACGACCGGAGTAAAACAGGAACTGGGTCTGACTGTCATAACAGCAGATCAGGATATTAAAATACGGGATATTAAACGTAAGTTTCGGCATATGATCTTATGCACTTTAACATGCGGAAAAGTCAAGGGAAATTCTGCAATTCTTCAATGCTTAATCCTGTTGCCTCTGCAATCTGATCTAAAGTTAAAATGCCCATTGAGAGAAGACTTTTTGCGGTTTTTAAAGCTTTTTCGTGAGCGCCTTCCTGTCTGCCTTCTTGTCTGCCTTCTTGTCTTGCAGCGGCTAATTCCGAAACCTCATTTTTCAAGGCTTTTTCTCTGACTTCTGCCAGATAACGGGTTTTTTCATCCGCGCTGAGAGCTTCCAGTATTTTAAAGGCATTGATAATTGAGGGATTTTTATATTGTGTTCTCATGTTTTTATCCTCCTTGTCTGCATGGTTGAAAAAATGCAGCCACTCTTTTATGTTGTCGCCATGCCAATCTGATTTCAGAATTCTTTCAAACTTGGGAAGCTCGAAAATATGCAGCGATAAATCCTTTGTCAGTCTCAAGCTCGGATAACGAGCGTCAATCATTTCAAAGTGAAAATAAAAATCTTCATAATCGGAATCGGAAAACTGCTCATAATCGAGAAAATGAATTCCGATAACAGGTTTGAGTTTTTCATAATTTTCACCTGAATCAAGCTGGCTTGAATACAGCTTACACAAATAATACAAGGCTCTTTCAGGATATGAAGCGTAATTTCTGACCTGTATTTCAATATCATACCGGCGTTTGTTTTCGTCCTGAGCAAGAATATCCAGAATTATAAACTTCTGCGTTATTTCATCAGGAAGAATTATCGGATTCTTGACTTTCACAGTTTTTATCAGGCTGCCATGCTCATTTTTCAAAACCGCATTGAGCAAATCAGCAAGAATTGACATATCTTCTGTAAAAAGCCTTTTAAAAACAAAATCGAGTTTGGGAGTCAGCAGTTTCATAATATTTTATATTTTAACATTCTGTTTTTTCAATGGCAAGAGAAAATAAAACTTGTTGCAAAGTCGAAGGAACAGAATAAAAAACCCCTGTGCCAAAAAGACACAGGGGAACGATAAGATTTTGAAAATCAACTCGGTTTTGCCAGAGTCATCAGCACGGAAATTGCTTCGGGTATGCCGATTTTTCCGTCTCCGTTTACATCCGCATTCAGGTTGATCGTCTGAGTCCCGGGAAGCGTTACGCCTGCGGCAATCTTAAAAGCAAGAACCGCATCGGCAAACTCGACTTTGCCGTTTCCGTCAACATCGCCGGGAAGTTTTCCGGTGCAGGTCAGCGTGTATGTCGCCGGACTGCCCGGAGCATTGTGATTCACGGTCAATGTCGCTGTTCTGAGTCC
>DYRK01000163.1 GCA_020718785.1 Desulfatirhabdium butyrativorans
GCTTATTGATACTATGGACAGCCTTTTGAAAGAAACAGACGGTCTGATTCAGGCGGTTCAGAACGGCGATCTGTCCAAACGGGGAAACAGTGACCGCTTTGCCGGAGACTGGCGGGAACTGCTCATCGGCATCAACCGGCTGACAGAGGCATTTGTCATACCCATCCATCTTACTGCCGCGCATATTGACCGCATTGCCAAAGGAGATATTCCGGAAAAAATCACTGCCGAATACAAGGGCGATTTCAATCAGATCAAAAACAATCTGAATATGCTCATTGAGGCGACCCTTGAAATCACAAGGCTTGCCGAGAAAATGGCAGAGGGAAATCTTACTGTTGAGGTGAGGGAGCGGTCTGCTCAGGACAAACTGATGCAGGCAATGAATTCTATGGTTGCCAGACTGAATGATATCGTAATGACTGTAAAAGGAGCAGCCAACAATGTGGCTTACGGCAGCCAGCAGCTCAGTTCCACTTCGGAGCAGATGTCTCAGGGAAATTCGGAACAGGCTGCCGCGGCAGAAGAGGCATCCGCGTCTATGGAACAGATGGCTTCCAATATACGGCAAAATGCCGACAATGCTATGGAAACCGAAAAGATTGCCCTGAAATCCGCAGAAAATGCAAAGGAAGGCGGAGAGGCAGTCAAGCAGACCGTAATCGCCATGAAATCCATTGCCGAAAAGATTTCCATTATCGAGGAAATTGCCCGTCAGACCAATCTGCTTGCTTTGAATGCCGCTATCGAGGCAGCCCGTGCCGGAGAACACGGCAAAGGCTTTGCAGTAGTTGCGTCCGAAGTCCGCAAACTCGCTGAACGGAGTCAGAAAGCTGCCGGAGAAATCAGCAAATTATCAATCTCCAGTGTGGATATAGCAGAAAAAGCCGGAGAAATGCTGGCAAAAATTGTGCCGAATATTCAGAAGACTGCGGAACTGGTGCAGGAAATCAGTGCAGCCAGCAACGAGCAGAACACCGGTTCGGCACAGATCAACAAATCAATTCAGCAGTTGGATGAAGTGATTCAGCAGAATGCCTCGGCATCCGAAGAAATGGCTTCTACTGCCGGAGAGCTGTCTGATCAGGCGCGCAGACTCAGGGATACTATTGAATTTTTCACGGTCAGCGAAACAGATCAGAGGCAGATGAATGCCTCGGGAGTTATCAGAAAAAAGATGGGACGCGGTATCGGAAAAACTTCGGGTGAAAAAAAGCGAAATATCAGAACTGCCGCGGATTCCGGCAAAAATAATGCTGTGTCCGGCAGCGATGAAGATGCAGGAAATGATTTCATCCTTGACAAAGAATTCGAAAAATATTAGGGCTGATGCAGGGCGAATTTGCAATTCGCCGCTGTGCGATTTAAAAAATCGCACTAAGCGACCGAGCATTATGATTTATAAGATTCGGTGGGTCAGACATTTTTGTCTGACCTTTATCATGAACAGGCAGAAATGCCTGTTCCACCGCAAAAAAATTATAAGTCTTTAAGGTCGCTCGCTTACAATAATTTTTAAAAACAAAAAAGGAGGAAACGGTGAAGAATCAGATGATGAAAGGACTTGTAACTCTGTGTTGTGTCTTGGCTTTGACGTTGCTGCCGGCAATTTCCGGCGCCACGGAAAAAGCGGCAAAGAAACCCTCTCCGGATGAAGTGATAAAGATGCTCAAGGAGGGAAATCAGCGTTTTGTCAAAGGGAAGTGCGTACATCCCAACATAAATGCAGCCCGTATTGTTCAGGCAGGAAAAGAGGATCAGGGAAAACATGCCTACGCAACGGTGATTACCTGCTCGGATTCCCGTGTTCCTGTGGAATTTATTTTTGATTCCGGGATTATGGATATATTTGTGGTCCGGGTGGCAGGCAATGTCTGCGATACAGATGAAATCGGTTCTATCGAATACGGTCTGGCGCATGTGAATACGCCGGTGCTTGTGGTTCTCGGACATACCCAGTGCGGCGCGGTGACAGCCGTGACCCATGCAGTTCACGGAAAAGGTCATGCGCTGGAACGCAATATTCCGCCGCTGGTGGATAATATTGAGCCTGCGGTGCGCCGGGCAGTGGAAAAGCATCCGGATGTGAAAGATGACGGCATTGTTCCATTTGCCATCGAAGAAAATGTCTGGCAGGCAGTTGAAGACCTCTTTACGGGAAGTGCTGCTACCCGCAATATTGTCAAAGAAGGAAAAGCCAAAGTAATAGGAGCTATTTACGATGTAGGAACTGGCAAAATCAATTGGCTGCCTGAAGAAAAAGTTGCGGAAATTCTTGCCAAAGCAGAGGCAAATCCCAAACGGGCAATGAATCCGATGGCAGAGGGCGGACACTGATTTGAATCCTCTGAATATCCCGAACACTGTCTGAACCCTGATTCGCCTGATTAAAGGATTTGCAGGATTTGTGTCAGACCTTTCAGGCTTGGTCAAAGTGCCTGAACAGGTGAAACAGAAATCATGAAAATCCTTTAATCCTGAGAATCAGGGTTCAGACAGTTACCCGGTCTGCTAACGATATTCCACCCATAAGGGCATCCCGTATTTCCGATTATCTGCAAGCAGATTTCGCCTGACATAGATGGCTAATGCCATCTTGCATCTGACAATCCGGCATCCATCTTCCACCTCTTCTTTATCTTCATAGCTTTTCAAAATCGCATTTTGAACAGATTCCGGCAGATTCGGATTGGGCTTGAATCGAAGTGTGACAATATAATGCCATTCCCTGTCTTCCCTTGAAGGAACCCAGCCTTCATCGCTCAACTCTGCGTAGGAAATTCTCGACAATACAAAATCCAGAAAAGCATTTTTCTTATGGCAGTATGCCCGGATATGATAGCGCTCATCGGCAAAGATGAGATGATTCGGTGAGATTGAGCGGGTGTCAGGCTCCCGGTCTTTGCTGTGGTAGTCAATCCGCACCACCTGATGATTGAGCAGACCGGAGAGAACAACTCTTATGGGACGCAAAGGCAAATCAGGCCGCAGCAGGCGATCCACGTCTGTCATTTCAAAATCGCTCCAGTCCTCTCCCTGCCGGTAATAGCTCATCAGTTTCTCTCCGCGAAGATAATCTAAAAAAGATATGGGGCTGGTTCGGATAAACATCGGTTTGAAATTCTCCGAAGGCTCATGTCGTTTGCGGTACGGATTGTATTCCATTTGCCCCGGAAATCTGTTCCGATAGCTGTCAATTACGGCTTGGGCAGCCTGTCTGCTCAGTCCGAAAGTTTCTGCCAAGTTCCCTGCCTTGAGACCTTTTCCCCAGAACAGTTGCGTCTCAATGTATTCAAAGCGTTTTTGTTTTGAAATATCAATAGTTTGTTTTGATGTGTCAATTTTCATTACATATCTTTGTTCTTTATGGTTGTTTTAAGCTTGACTTGCGAAAAGATATAGTCTAATTTTTCGGAAATTTCAAGGATAACTCTCAAAAAAAGGAGCAAAGCCATGTTTCGCATACGAATGGCACTGCCAAAAGGAAAGAGCATTGCCTATAAGTATATGGACATTCTGCACGATGCGCTTGTCAATGCCTGGACTTGCGCGGGGGCGGCGTCGGAGGATGTAACAGGGTATCAGGCAAAGCCCTGGAATTTTGCCGCGCTCGGGTGGCGGCGAGATCAGGAAAACCGGGTGCATACACTGATTGTCAGCACGCCGGACGCCGATCTTTCCAAGTATTTGGCGCGATTGAAAGCGTCAGACGTGATGTATGCCAGAACCGCCACAAATGAATCCGTTAATTTTTCCGATGCGGAAATCATGCCTGACCCGGATTCGATTGCGCCCGGACAAAATGCCGTCGGCGTACTGATGCTGTCTCCGCTGGCAATTTCCCGTAAAGACAAAAAAAGTCCTCGCTGGCACGTCAATCTGAAAGAAGCGGAACTGAGCGCGGCGGTGAATTTCCGGCTGTCTAAAATCGCGGGGCGTGCCGTGAAATTGGAAGTTCAGCCTGACGGACTTTATCTGCGGGCAAATCCCCGGCATGATGTGCTGATTCAGGTCAAAGAGTCCCGGAACGGCAGCCGTGCTTTTGTCATCGGCATGAAAGCCCCGCTGGTATTGCAGGGAAATGAGAATGACCTGCGGCTGGCATGGTACGCGGGGATCGGGGAAAAGACCCGGGGCGGGTTCGGCTGTATCGGAACTGTTGAAAACGGTATAGGGAGAATCAGAATATGAGTGATGAAGCGATTCAAAAAGCATTGAATGTTGCGGAAGAAGTTTTCAGACATTTTATGAGCGAGGTCGTCAACAAAAAGGTTGTTGCTGTCAGGGTTAAGCCCTTAGACGCGAAAGAGCAAAAAGATGTTGACTCCGGAAAGCGTATTAATGACCAGCCGATACGTCTTTTAAGTATCAGCGGCAAAGGCGGCTCGGCTTATCCTGAATATGAGAATGTCACCTTGCTGGATCATCTGCTTTCTGTGACCCGGGGTGCCGTTCTGCTGGCAGTGATAGATGATGTAACAATGCTTGAGGATGAGGATATTCCGATTTTAAAACGCCAACTGGCATTGACGGTTGCCATCGCTTTTCTGCACGATTTGGATAAAGATTGTCAATTGAAAAGAGATACGGAACTGACCCCGGAAATGGCTGGCGCTAAACTGGAGCAATACGGGATCAATGAATGGCTTTCCAATTATCAGCTTTCCCTGACGCCCATGCAGATACTGCATCTTATCGAGCGGGTTGAAGACAAACAGCAATTCCGTCATCTGTCTGATGTTCCTCTGCCCCGGGAAGCGGTCTGGGCAGAGAAATATGTGGGTGTGGCAGACAAACTGGACGGTGCATGGCTTCACAAAGATCAAGGGATCACGGAGGTTCTTAATCGTCTTCAGAAAAAAGACACGAGAATCAAGAATCCTCTGACCAAAGCATGGCGGATGCCGGCGATTGATATTTTGGATCCGCATCATCCTTTTCTCTTGGATGAACTTCAGCGATGTATTTCATGGGAATGCTCAGGACATATCGGCATTCCGCCGCTGATCGAAATCCATAAAGACGGACGGCTGTTCATGGTTCTGCCGGAGCGAGGCAAAAAAACGGATGAGACGATTGAAAAGGCTTTTGAGAGATTTGCCGGACGATTGCCGGCAGGTCTGAGGCTTGAAATTGACGCCAAAGGAAGCAAGGCTGTACCCAAACTGATTGACGGACAGCCGGATTATGACGGTCTCCTGACTTTTCTCTGGAAACTTTATGATGAGGAACGGGTAAAAATCTTTTATGTCAAGAAGGAGGCAGAGGAAATCATTGAAAACAACCTCGGAGAACTATTGGACGACATGGGGCTGCCTTTCAAATGGTCAGGAGAGAAATACCGTCTGCCCTTCTCTGATCTGAAAGGTGTTGACGATCCGGAAATTAAAGAGCGATTTATAAACGCTGCTATTGCTGCGTTGCTGCTCAATTTACCTGACAAACCGGATACTCGGAAAAAAAGGGGCGAAGAATTTAATTCAATTCTTAAAGAAGCGCGGCCCCAATGGCTCGATACGATAAAGAACGCCCAGTCTCAACACACGATTACTGCTCTCTGGGCGGCTTTGAATTATGAGAAAGACGACTCGGAATTCACGGCAATATGGGGAGAGGATGAAAAACAAAACGGATTGCTGCGGCTATGGTGGGAAGGCGACAGCAAGCGGAAAGGGCTTCGCAGAGACATAGAAAACAAGGGGGGAGAGCGGATTCAGGCAGCCATGAATCACTATCGCTCGCTTTTGTCTGGCAGGCGTGTGGTCGCAGATAATGAAGACGCTGAAGGCAGATGTATCTTTACTGACTGTCCGGTTCCGTCCGAACAAGTGATCAGGTCTCAGCACAAATTGGATGCCGTAAATATTTCCGCATTTACCGGAAGAGACGGACATGAAGAAGATTTGACTCTCTCAAAGGGACGTGTGCATGTGGGGCAGGTTTCCTTTGCGGAGTATCAACTTCGGCGGGATGCCCGTAATTTTTCAGGTATAAGTATAAAAGGCAAGGATGAGCCGCCTGCTCCCACTTTGATTTCCTCTCCCACGACATCCGGCCTGTTCGGCGGTTTTGCCATTGACAAGCGGCAGAATTTTCAGGATGTGTCCGCATCTGACTTGGCGACCGCCGATATCAGCAAGGGGGCTTTATCTTTTGATCTGAATCATTATATGGGACGGGTGCGGATTGCCCGATTTGAAAAAATAGCGGAAAAAGCAAAGGAACAGATTCATCAGTTACATGATCTGTTGAAGGCAAGCCTTCGCATGGGGCGTCCCATCCATATTTTTCGGGGATTGCCTGTGCCTAAGCGCGCCTTTTTCTATTTTGACGCGATGCCGAAATATCTTGCGGAGCTTATCGGCGGCAATGAACTGTGTCTGGATCAGATTCCGAACGCGCTGGAGAGAATCAAAGCTGCGGAGAACATATTGAATACGAACAAACTCGGCTTTGATATCCTGCGTGCTTTTGTCTCTGAAAAAGGGCGGTTCGGCGCGTTATGTCTGGCTTGGTGTCGGCTTTCGGATGACAACAAATATTATGAAACAAGAACTTTTCTGATGGAATGTATCGTAAAAGAATTTAAGGAGGGAAAAATGAGTGATCGGGACAAGGCTTTTATTCGGTTTGCAGAGGCTGCCTCTTCAATTCAAAAAGGCTTCGGCGAAGGAGCTTCTCACGAGGTGCAACTGACTGTTTTTGACATAACTTTTGAAGCTGTCGAACATGCTCTGAAATACGGGCAGACGGACAGGCAGTCTTTAATTTATGCCATAGCCGGAAAGCTTGAGGAGAACCTGCCGAGAAAAACAAAAACCGGTCCTGCGGCTGCTGAGTGGCGGGAGGGAAAAAAATTGCTTCGGGGATGTATAGAGGCTGCCGAGCGATTTACTGATGAGGTCTGGTTCGGAGCCTTGAAAGGGCATATCCCGCCCCAGAGTGCGATGTCAACGCTGAAAGGCATTTACCGGGTGGCATTGCTGGAAACCTATCGTTTGCGTAAGGACGGAGAGACAAACGAAAATACTGACGAGAATTCAGGCGAATAAAAATCAAGGAGGCTGATGATGAAAGAAATAAGACAGTTTTTGGGCGATATAGAGGAATTGTGTATGACGAGTCGCGGCGAGGACGGCAAGGAATATACGCATCCCAAGTGGAAAAATCTCGGATGCGTCAACATTGCAGTGCTTAGGGAAGCGATTGCTCCGGTTGTATTCCGCAACGCGGAGCAGGAAATCACGGACATCGAAGTCGGGACAGATGTCTATGTTCGGGCTGTTCCGAACAAATTCAAGTATCCGGAACGAAGCCGGGGCTTGCAAATCTTACGTGCAATGAAGATCGGCGGTAATCGTCCTCAGAACAGAACAACGAAAGGCTCAGGCGTCAAGCCTTCCGAAGTTTTTGACCTCAACGCGCTGGTTTTCGGCGATTCTGCTTCCGAGGGACAGGCGATCTACCCCATAAAAGCCGCGGTCAACTATTCCGACGGTCTCAGTCTTTTGCCGAAAACGGATTGTGTGGCAAGCACTTTTCACAACCGGGCAATGGAAGACGGCAGCCTTTTTGATGCTGTAAAGAAGGAGAGCAGTTCCAATATTTTTACCCGGCATTTTATAAAGCCCGGCACGCTCATGCTTCAGGTCTTGTCCACACGAGGCAAACTGCTGCCGACGGAGGGGCTGGATCATCTGATGCTGTGTATGGGCATTGCCGGGAGCTACGGCGGTCAGACTTCCATCACCGGAACAAATATCCGCAGCCGTATTGTGGGAGTTTACGGAGGAATATTTGAACCGGAGCAAAGTTCCCCCTATATTCTTGTCAAAGAGATGGCAAAAACGGATTTGAGCAACTGCGATGCTGTCGAAAAAAGCCTGCATCAAATCATGCAGAAGTATCATCAGGTCAGCATAGAGGGGAAAACCGCACAAGCCTATCAGACAGAGTTGATTCGGCGTTTTGAGAAAAATGACGCCGGTCTGATAACCGCTTATAAACATGCTGCGGAAAAAGTAGGCGAGTTCTTTGACAGGTGGTTTATGAAGGACAAGGAAAAAGGGGGCAAGAAAAAATGAAGCCTGTTTCTTGCGGCGTCAAAGCAAC
Source organism: Desulfatirhabdium butyrativorans (assembly GCA_020718785.1). Taxonomy (GTDB): domain Bacteria; phylum Desulfobacterota; class Desulfobacteria; order Desulfobacterales; family DYRK01; genus DYRK01. The sequence continues at coordinate 8,113 of DYRK01000163.1, forward strand.
AACGCTGACGCCCTTCTGTTATCACTCTCTTATGGTGCAAAGCGGAACTGCGACATTGCCGGAACTTGTCAGCGACCGGGCTGTGGCATTCGGCTTGGCAGCATGTCTGGGAATGATGAACCGAAGCGTTGCTTTGCCGCCCAAAGATTATCGAAAACATCTCCGTATGCTGCCGTGGCGGACATCGGTTTTTTTCACAGATGATCCCTGTCTGCTGCCGCCGTTGCTGCGGCATACCAATTTGGACGGGGAAGGCGGTTTTCAGGAAAATCTCCGCAAAGCCACGGCAAGCGGCAATTTCAAGACTCACTATCATATTCAGGAAGTTCCGCACGCTCAGGTCTTTTACGGCGCGATATTCGGATTTGATCCTTTTGAATATGCAGAAAGTATCGAACCCGGGAGAGAAAGAAAATTAGTGATCCGCATCGGTCTGCATCGGAACGGAATGCTGAAACTGGAGCCTGCCGATGTCAAGGAAGTTTATCTGAACGCCCACACCGCAGGCATGTATTTCGGACGTGATGAACTCCGTGTGAGCCGATATCTCCTCCACAGTCTTCAGATCACGCCGTCTATGCCGGTTCAGAAAGCTTTGGATGAGGTCATGCAATGGAAGTGATTGTCAAACGACATGCTGTTTCGGTGCGTCCCAGAGACGGAGAAGCTCAGGCTTTTTCCGATTTGCAGTGGGAATTGAGAAAAAGCAGTTATCCGATACGCATTGCCGCCGCGCCTACGGGCGCGGGAAAAAGCTTTGTGTTCCGTCAGGCCGTGAGATTGGACAAGGCGCGGGTGCTGTTCATGGTTCCCACCCGCCGGTTAGCGCAAAATCTGATGGATGATATGATCGGAGAATTCAAAACCGAGGGTCTGAGCAATGAGCAGATTGAAAGCCGCGTCAGGGTTTGGAGCAGCGATCAGACTACGGAAGTGAAAGCCCGTGATCCGACCATCCGAATGAAAGCCTTGCGAATAAATGAAGCGGATTCCCTCGCGCCTTTCGGCAAAGGAGACATGATTATTGCCGTGCCGGAAACCGTCAATTATTTACTGACAGATGAAAAAAGCATTCTCGCGGGAAATTCCCGTTTCAGCATTTTTCATCTGTTGGACAAATTCGACCATATCGTATTTGACGAGTTTCACACGATTGAGCCGAGAGGATTCGGAATGGCTGCCATGTTTGCCTTTTTTGCGGCAAAATTCCGTCAGAGTTTTCCCTCGCGTGTGAGTTTTCTGTCTGCCACGCCGCTCGATATACGACCGGTTCTCAAAAGATTCGGCATAGACGCGGATGCTGTCTGCGAACTGTCCGAAGACAAAAGTCTGGCAGAGGGAGATTTTGAGAAAAACGATCATCATGTCATCCACGGCGATGTTCGTCTCAGGATAGATAAGTGGGATTCTCTGCCCGCTGTGATCGAGGAATATGCTTCGGAAATTCTCAGACAAGCCGAACAGGGCAGCCAGACCGTTATCATCTACAATGCCCTGATCGCCTTACAGGAAGAGCGCGAACAGCTTGAGCGGATTTTTGAAGATATCGGAATTCCGCCTGAAGAATGCCTTCTCATCAACAGCATTGACGACACCGATGCAGACTATATCGAACCGGGGCGTTTTGCCGGGGGACGCAAGCTTGATCCCAAAGCGTTCAAAGTTCTCATTGCCACGTCAAGCGTGGAGATGGGCGTCAATTTCAAGGCAAATCTTCTGATGATGGAACCGGGCTTTGAGCCGATGAATTTCCTTCAGCGCTATGGGCGTGCGGCTCGCGGCGATTGTGAGGGGCAGGTCATTGTTCGGATTGATGACAGGATGCTCAAGCAGAACTACTGGCTGAGGCAGCTTTGGAAATGGACAGCAGAAAGAAACGGCGAGCGTGTTTCTGTTCTGGCATTGCGGGATGCCCTGACGGAAAGCATGAAAAAACGCTTTTCTCAGAAGATTGTCGAAACTGAGGAAAGTCTGAACAATCCGAAATTGAAGGCATATTTCGGACAGCTTCCCGGGAGAGCCTTGTATAATGCGGGGCTTTACTGGCATGTTGTGGAAAATCATAATGCGGTTCAAAAAGGTCATCAGCGCGTCCATTTTCGGGAAAACAGACCGGCTGCTGCCAAAGAAATTTGGCGGCGACTTCAAGAAGTAAAGGCTTTGGAAGAGTTATCATTTGTCCGGGGCGCTGCGGAACGCTGGATCAAAGGCTTCAAGCAGCAGGCTTTGAAAATGCGGAGCATCGGGCGGTCGGTTCGAGTCATTGAAGATGTTGAAAGGCGCGGCAGGTCTCTCCGGATTCAGGAAATATGGCTGCAACGATATACAAAGATTCTTGATCGTTTTCCGCTTCAGTTCGGGGAAAACGGAGAGCCTGAAGTCAGAATTCCGGGAGAGTTTAAACGATTTCTCCGTGAGAAACGGGAATATGTGGAAGAAAGGCTTACAGTGCTTTTTCCGCATACGAACAGAACACTGGAATTGGCTGATGATTATGAGATCATTGAACATTGGTGCAAGATACTTTTTGATCCTCGCATATTTATGGAAACCCGGGATGCTTTGGAAAAACATCAAGGCGCCATGAAAGCTGCCGAGACGCTGGTCAGAAAGACAGGGCTTTTGGTTGTAGAGGAATCACAAGTAGAGACAAATATTGTTGTGGTATAATTTTGAATGAAGTTATCTATCCCCATGAGGGGTTATGAGTATGACGTGAATGCCAAGAGAACTGAAAA
>DYRK01000848.1 GCA_020718785.1 Desulfatirhabdium butyrativorans
GAAATATCCGCCGGCAAAAGACGGGCTTCTTTTTCTGTCATATATCCGCCGGTGGCAGTATTGGCTCAACAAGCTGATTTTCTAATAAATCTTTAAGATTTATCCTTTCTGTCAGAATGACAGGAAAATATTAAAAAACTTTTGCTCAGGTATTTATTTTTCCCTCCTCAAGCACAAATACCCGATGAGCAATATCCGCGACCGACATCCGATGAGTAATCATTATGACCGTGCGGTTCTGAGCTAATTTTTTCAGGGAATCTTTCAGCGCGGCTTCGGTATCAGCGTCTAATGCCGAGGTGGGTTCGTCAAAAATAAGAATCGGCGGATTTTTCAGAAATGCCCGGGCAATGGAAATCCGCTGACGCTGCCCCGCGGACAGTTTTACTCCCCGTTCTCCTGCAACAGTCTGATATTTATCGGTAAAAGTTTGAATATCCTCATGGATGCCGGCATTCTGAGCCGCAAAGATCACTTCTTCAGAATCTGCCGAGGGATTGCCGTATCTGATGTTGGCTTCAATCGTATCATTGAACAGAAAAATATCCTGCGAGACAAATCCGACCTGTCTCCTGAGCCAGCGTGTATCTATGGCATTCAGATCGCAGCCGTCCAGATAAACCGCGCCGGACTGAGGCAGACTGAATTTTATCAGCAGATTAATCAGCGTAGTCTTTCCCGCGCCGCTGCTGCCTGTAAGTGCGATCATCTCCCCATGATTAATGGTAAAAGAAATATCGTCAAGCACGGGTTTGTCTTTTTTATATGCAAAGGATACGTTCTCAAACCGGATTTCCCCACGGACTTTTTCCGGTTTTATCAGGTTCTCAGACCGGTCATCATCCCTGAACTCCGGAACCACATCGAACATCTCTGTCAATCGTTCCATGGAGACAAACACACTTTGAAACATCAGAAATGTTCCTGACAAGCCGCTGACCAGACCGGAGAGATAAAAACAATATGACATCAGCGCGGTCATATCGCCGACAGTCATGTGTCCGTTTCGGATTTCATGCACACTGAGCCATACAATCAGCAGTGTTGTCAGCAGCTTGGATGCTTTCATGGCATGGCCGGAGAGTGAACTGAGAAGAGTGCTTTTGATCCGGGTCTGGAAAAGTGTTCGGATTTTCGAGGAAATTTTTTCCATCTCCCGTTTTTCGGAGACATTGGATTTGATGACTTCCACGCCCGAAAGAATCTCCTGCATATCTTTTGAAACCTGAGCCTGCTTCTCCATTGACTGACGGCTCACGGCTCTGACTCTTGAAGCAAAAAAATAATTGATGAATCCCCAGACCGGCACCAATCCCAGCAGCACAAGAGACAGTTTGCTGTTGAGCGTAAACAGGATACCGAGACTGAAGACAATATAGCAGACATTGGTCAGTACCCTGGGAACCGCATTTGCGAAAAAATATTGCAGCATGGCGACATCGTCGGAAACTCTTGACATGAGATAACCCACCTGTTTTTCTTTCAGAAACGAAAGCGGAAATCTCAGAAAATGGTCAAACAGGGCTGTCTGGATGTTGAAGGTGATTTCCTGCTGAAATTTCAGGGAAAGCACGTTCTGGACAATCCCTGCCAGACCGATGAGAATGCCGATCATCAGAATAATCAGAATGACTATATTGACGGATCCCAGAACATACTGAACCCAGGGAAGAAGCACGGCAAGACCGAAAAAATTTAAAATTTTTTCAATCTGCTGTCCTCCCTGTTTCATTATCACGAAGTCTATAAAAACTTTGCTGCTCAGGGGCAGCAAAGACCCCAATGCTGTAACGGCAACGGTCAGCAGAATACTGACCAGCCCCAGTTTCCACAGGGGATTGACAAATTGTGTGAAAAATAAAATGTCTCTGTATCTGAACCGGCTTTCCGCAGGTTCGGGCTTTTTTAACACTTCGGAAAGATAGGCTGTTGCTTTCTGATAGTAAGTCATCTGTCAAATCTTTTCTTTTTTGTAAAACGATTTTCCAAATCGTTTCTCAAGCGGAATATAAACAAAACGGCTTGGAAAGCCGTTTTACTGTAAAACGCCAAAAACTTAAAATAGACGCAAATCGTTTTATATTGCAAATAGCTTTATCAACAAAGGACGATTTGAAAAATCGTCCTACGTGGCGAGTCATTCGTAAAACGATTTTTCAAATCGTTTTATCAGCAGGACGGTTTGCAAAAAACGGCTTGCAAAGCCGTTTTACTGT
>DYRK01000849.1 GCA_020718785.1 Desulfatirhabdium butyrativorans
ACGGCAGAAAAAACGGGTATCTGCTGTTCACAAACAAAGCCGGAAAAACCGTGCGCCTTCCGGTGAAATGGGATTAGAAATACAGTGCAAAGTGTAAAGTGCAGAATTTTTCAAATCATATTGAGGGACTCGGTATCCCTTTACCCGGAAATGAATTTCCGGGCTATTATGTGTCGTCCCTACGGGACTTTTTCTGTCCTGTAAGGACATCCTATCCCTACAACGGGATTTGGTCTTGAAAACATATGAATCAATACTTATAATCTGTCTCGGGCTAATCGAAAGCAAGGAGGCAGATCATGTTACCGAAGATCAGACAGGAAGAAGGGCTTTATCCGGTTCCGCAGTTCGGGATCGAAAAAACGGATATCTCCGGCTTCATGGAGGAACTGAGAGGATTTCACGGAGCATTCGCCGATTGCTTTTCGCGAAGCGAGCCTCGTGAGAATTTCGGTCGATATATGACGGGACTTTTTTCTCAGCTGGAAAGAAAATCCATAGAACCGATAGCCTTTCATATGGAAGGCGGCGAGCCGAGAAACATGCAGTATATGATAAGCGATGCGCTATGGAACGAAGGAAAGATGTTGAGGAAATACCATGAGTTGGTGAACGAGGACATGGGGGAGCCGGACGGAGTCATGATTTTCGACGAGTCGGGAACTCCGAAGAAAGGCGAAGACTCTGCCGGAGTAGGGAGACAATACTGCGGAAACTTGGGAAAAGTGGAGAACTGCCAAGTAGGGGTTTTCGCGGCATACGCATCTTCGAAAGGGTATGCGCTCATTGACAAAAGATTGTTCGTTCCCGAGGCTTGGTTCGATGACGGACATTCGTGGAAAAGAGAGAAAACGAAGTTTCCCGAAGACGTCGTTTTCAAGACCAAGCCGCAATTGGCAGCGGAAATGTTCGTGGAAATCATGAAAGAAGGCATCGTTCCTGCCGGATTCGTGACTACGGATACCATTTATGGCCGAAGCGAGGATTTCTTGCAAGTAGTCGAAAAATATGTCGGGATCACGTATTTCGTGCAAATCGCTTCGGATACGCCGTGTCGGCTCAGGCAGCCGGTTATCGGGACGAAGACCTATCGTCACAAAAACGGGCATCGTTCTGAAACGGTTGTCGCGCAAGGAGAAAAAGCTCCTATGAAAGTGAGCGAATTGGCAAAAGGTCTTCATGATGTTTTTTGGTATCGACGGACAGTATCGGAGGGAAGCAAAGGACCTATCGGATACGAATTCGCCAAAAGACAGGTGGTTCTGAGCAAATCCGGCCTTCCGGACAGAAGGGTATGGCTTGTGATGAAAAGAACTCCCGATAAAAAGCAGTATCGGTATCACATCAGCAACGCGCCTGTGAGTACGAGGCTTCCGACATTCGTCTGGCTAAGCGGAATCAGGTGGGCTGTCGAACAATGTTTCGGAGAGACAAAGACCGAATTGGGAATGGATCATTACGAGGTGAGAAAATATCCGGGATGGAATCATCATATGCTGACGTGCATGCTCGCACATTTTTTTCTGTGGCATCTTCGGATCCGGTTGGGAAAAAAAAGCTCCGTTCATTACTTTGTCGCAGCTTAGGATATTACTCGAAGTTGTTTTGCCTATCAGAAGCTATGATGTCGAGGCGATCATTCTTTTTGTCAAGGAGATGGAAATAAGGAATCATCGGGCTTATCTGTCGCACCGAAAAAAGAAAATGAGAATTGATTCCGGATAATTCTCGTTGTAGGGTTATCAAACCTTTATTTCAGCTTGTTAATAAAGGTTCGGGCATAATCAGCTCGTACCCAGAACTAAAATCCCTATAAAGCTGCCCATTCACAGTTCCTTTCTCAATATTAACTGCTGATTATATATCAAATACCTATAATCAGATCAGGTGATTCTGTGGGTGAAAATAATTATGGGTTAGGCTGAATCTCTTGCGCCAATGCACCGGTTGGACCTTTTTCTATTATGCTTGATTTCTTCAGGAATAAACCGATTACGAGAGCACCGACTAATACAACAAACCACAAACCAATAATCATGCCCATACCGATTGCTGTGCCGATAGCGGCCCCGGCTTGCTCTGCTCCTGAACTGGCATTATGGACAACGCTGCCGCTCGCCATCATGCCCGATACACCTGCCCCGCCCATCGTCAGCGTCCAGAAGATGGCGAATGATTTGATTATAGCATTTCCCTATTTATTAAACAACATATC
>DYRK01000850.1 GCA_020718785.1 Desulfatirhabdium butyrativorans
GGCTCGCTGTATCTGCCAGGGCAGGCAGGACAGAAATCATGCAAATCCTTTAATCAGGTGAATCAGGGTTCAGACAGCAGCCCGCCCGGCAGCCTGCGGTTCAGGACAATGCCTTAATGAAACCGGAATGTGCGGTGGCTATTGACATACCCGCCCAAGAGCAAACCTACCAAGACTCGAGTTCTTTGAGTTGAAGAGCAAATTCATGCGATTTTCCTTTGCCGTACTTCGCTATATCGGCTACAATATCTTTTACTTGTTCGATCCCATGGTTATCCAATGCGATAAGCGTCTGATATGCTATATCTCCGTCTGTTTTCCAGCATTCTTTCAGGAGATGAATCAGATGAGGCACAACCCTGTCTGAAAAAGTTTTTCCTAAAGCCCATGCCGCTGTTGCCACTTTCTCACCGTGGCTTTCTGTTTTAAGAACGCCGATGAGTGTGTTTACCAATTCTTGGTACTCATCTTCAGTCAGAATATGATCAGACAAATCATCAGGCATATCATGGTAAATTGGGTCTCCGTATCTTTCCATAGAATGCCGCTCGATTAAATATGCAGAATGCACAAGAGCTTTTCGCCAGATGACTGCATCTTCCGAATTGCATTGTTCAATCAGGTTTTTGACTGCTTCGTCCATAGTTTAAATCCCTATTGCCGTAAATTGTGTCCATAGTTGTTTTCAAGGTCAATTCTGTATTTTTGACCTTGGTAATAAAATTCACTTCGTAAAACATTACCGCCTTGCACAACCCCCCCTTGTATCGCTTTGACTTTTTGACTCATATTGACAACGGCAGCAGAGAATTCTTTGCTTTCAGCCAACTCTGGATTAATCCCTTTTACCGTTTGGGACATCATTGCTAATCCTGTCCATACTTGAGCCTTTGTTACTCCAATATCAGATGTATTCAGCAGAGAAGAATCACTATATACGTTTTTCTTTCCTGTTTGCAGTTGGAGTCTCATTGAATTGAGTTCACAACGGTTCTCTTTCGTCTGTGTAATTGAAATGGGTTTTGATATGCTCCTTTCCTCTGTGAAATTGAAATTTCCTTTACAAAAACTTCGACTTTTTATATCGAACTCACGTTCAGACTACGGCACTCTAAAGGAAAAATACAGCACGCTTCAGCGTTTTTCAGCTTTCAGACTGACGATTGATCGCTCGGCTGCCTTTCAGATTTGCCGCTTACCATTTCACAACCACATCATAAGCATCGAACAAAGAATCCGAAGACAGCAATATCAGCGATTCTGTCTGAGCCTGAGCAATAAGCATTCTGTCAAAAGGGTCGTTATGATGACGAGGCAGTTGTCCGGCATAAAACGCATGGCTGTCAGTTATCGCAAGGGATTCTATCCGATTTTTCTTCAATTCCTGCGGAAGAAATTTTTCCGATTTTTCAGGCAGCGGAAGGCGTCCCAATTTATATTTGATAGCTGTTTCCCATGAACTCGCTGCGCTCCAATACAGCCTGTTATTGCTGTCGCTGATGAGATTACGGGCAATCGCCGATAACTGCGGTGAGTCCGTAATCCACCACAGAAATGTATGAGTATCGAGCAGGATATTCATTGCTCAAATCCACCGGCGATTTCTTCGGGCAAAGGTTCGAAAAATTCAGGGGGAACGGTGAACTTTCCTTTTGCAGAACCCGGTTTGCGGGAGGAATCGGAAACCGTTTCATTATTCCTGCTGTATTTCTGAAGCAGAAACTCGCAGAAATCTGACAGATTGACTTGTATGGACTCAGGAAGTGCTGATATATCAATGAGTTTGGACAATGGCATACTATATTCTCCTTTCTGTTTTTTCAAATCTGACATCCATTATTCACCGAAAACTTCGTCAAAACTATGCCATTCTGCGGATCCGTTCCGAAGTCTTGTCTGAACATCTTTCAATGCCTGACAGAAATTCGGATCGGAAAGAATAACATTCGCAGCGTTGCTCTGCGTCTGCCGTTTTAATCCGAGGATAAACTGAGTGATAACATCGGAGGCGGTTGTCCGGTTTTCCTGAGCATAGACGTTGATGAAATCTGCAAGGTCCTGATCGAGACTGATATTCAAGCGTGTTTTCAGCATATATGTTCTCCCTGATATACGCAGAATATATTCATATCAGAAGCAAATGTCAAGGCGGTGTATCTACAAGGAATGTGTGTAAGCAGGGATTGCCGGAAAATGTCTGAACCCTGATT
>DYRK01000851.1 GCA_020718785.1 Desulfatirhabdium butyrativorans
TATATAATGTTACGATTCATTTTTCAACTGCTTTCTTTGCTTTTTACTGTCCGGATTTTCAGAAGATTTCTGAGACGATACAGGCTGTAGGCAAAGGTCGTCAGCGACTCTTCCGCGCTCCCGGAAGCAGTTATATACCTGATAAGCATTCCGCGTTCTGCAACATAGCGAAGGCTTTCCGAAATCAGACAAAGAATAAAAAACAGAATCGCACATATATGATACCATCTGTTATCTGTTGCCAAAAGCAGACACATCATGGCAATCATCATTACACCGATAAGCAGATTGCTGTTGATGATGAAACTGAGCCTTGCAGAATACAGGTTCCAGTTGATGACTCCTGCCCGTATCCCCAGATTTTCGGCAACCGGATGCTTCTGCCACTCTTTTGCGTCTCTTTCAGCAAGAAATCCCCATAATCCGCTGATAAGAAAGCCTTCACCGACCGCTCCCCATACCCAGGGATGTTTGCCGGAATTCCAGATAAAGCCGATTCCGAAGAAGAATGCAACGCCTGCCTCAGCCAAAAAACGGAAGCTTGTACGCCCCGGAGCAAGACCCGAGAGTATTCTGCGGCATGCGTAGTCGCCCGAAAGCATGAATATCGCGGAAACAGAAAACAGTATCATTGCGAGATTATCATGCAGCTCCGAATGATTCAGCAGGGTGCTGAAAAATCCGGACTTTTCAGCCGCAAACACGCGGCAGACAGCGATGAAAGTCTCTGCCAGCCTGTAAACCCCGTATCCCAGAACCGCCGCGGTTCCGGCATCAAGCAGGGTACGCGATTCCAAAGAAGGAGAGAAAAGCGGAGATTCATCTGATTTGAAACTGACTGAATTATTTACTGAATATTCTTCATCAACAGGATATTCCCCGCCTGAGTAATCTGTATCCTCCCGGGTTTCGGGTTCTTCGCTTTCTTCGGGCGCTCCGAATTTTTCGTCTAACCAATGCCTGAAAAACCAATTGGAAATTTCATAATTTCCGGCTTCGTATTTCAGATATCCGTATTCGGTCAGTTCTCTGAGCTTGGTCTCATACTGGCCTGACCATTCGAAACGCTTCTGATGTATCTGGCTTACAATCTCCTGATCTGATTTTCCCAGCCCGTCAAAATAATTGGGAAATATTCCTTCGAGTGCATTGGTGACATAGATATTGCCCGCGATAAATTTCAGCGCGGGCTGCAATACCCCTTTCTGCGAGAGTTTTCCGATAAAGATTTTGACCAGATCAGGCTGATAATCATCGAATTCCAGCATCTGCGCGGTTTCGGTCTCTGTAATTTCGGGAATGAATCTTTGCAGCAAGCCCGCCAGTTCCCCGCCGCTCGTCAGAAGAAGCTTGCCGAGGAAAATTTTGATCAGATAGGGCTGAAAATGGGTGAATTGCAGAAGCTGCTCTATTTCTTCCGACTCAATATCATGAATCATTTCTTTCATCAGGTCCGTGGTTTCTTCAATGGTCATAACCGGCAGCATGTGGACATCGAACGCGCTCAGAAAAGCCGAACACCGCGATGAGATAAACGCATTGCGGAAATGAGGAGATGCAGTCAGGATAAAGCGGATATTGTCCAAACTTTCAGCAGAGTTGCGGAATCGGTCAATAAAGCCTTTCTCGGCTTTTTCTATATCTGCGATCTGCTCGACTTCATCCATGAGAAAAACAAACTTCTGGTTTAAACGAAGCAGTTTCAGATTCAGTTCTTCCAGAAAATCGAAAAAAGAAAAGTCGTTGAAAAGCGACTCGTCGAAATTTATCTTTTTCCGTTTGAAGCAGTTTCTGATTTTTCTTTTCAATTTGTCGGATTCGGAATATCCCTGAATCGAGAGATAAAAGGCTGCGACTTTCCTTTCGTGGAATTGTTCTTCGACAAATTTCAGCAAAGAGGTCTTGCCGATTCTGCGCGCGCCGAAAATAAAGAAATCTTCCTGCGAATCCAATATTTTCTTGATGACAGCTTTTCTGCCGACAAAAATATTTTCCCAATTAGTGCTTTGTTCAAAAGATGACATAGTTATCCCCTGTTTAAAGTGAGAAGTGAGAAGTGAGAAATTTTTCAATATTCACTTCCAGACTGCCGGACAAAAAATCATAACATTCTGATTTTATCGAAAAAACGGTTTGCGTCTGTTTTAAGCCGGGGCGTTTTGCTGTAAAACGGCTTTGCAAGCCGTTTTCCTCGTTCCCAAGCCCC
>DYRK01000852.1 GCA_020718785.1 Desulfatirhabdium butyrativorans
GCCAAGTAATACTTCACGCCGCCGGCTGTCATAGCGACAGGCATCCGTGCATCTGCGTATTCAAAGCGCATGAGGAGATTGCTGTCGCCGTCATATACCGCAAGCAGCCGTGTCAGTCCTTCCCACAGATATTTCTCGGTGATAACGCCGTTCACCTTTTTCGCAATACGTCTGCCGAGCGGATCGTGGACATACCCGACAGTTTTGCCGGGCATTGCCACTTTCAGAAGTTCGCCACGCAGAGAATAATCATAGCCCGTGACCTGCGTCCCCTGTGTTTTACTGACGAGGAAACCGTCCTCATCGTGCCGGTAAGCCGTACCGCCTGCTTCGTACAGTCTGTCCTCCTCATCATACCGCAATATTCTGCCGGTGCCGTATCTTTTCTCATAAGTCCGGGTTCCGTAAGGAGCGGTATCATACCGATAACTTTCAACGGCACCCTCCCCCTCTTCCGTGACGGACAGCAGGCGTCCGAGCGCATCGTAGTCATACTCATAAACAGCCGCCGTTCCGCCGGCACAACTCTCCGTTTTCTGCGTGATCCTGCCGTTCTTATCCCTCACGACGGAGCGGGAAAAAAGGCTCTGCCCGTTTACAGAGAAACGCTCCGTCAAAATATGATTGGCAGAACATTAGCCGTCCGCCTTGCCCGTATCAGAATCATATGTTTACGGTGAGGAGACTTCCCATTTTATGTGCGCTAATTTAAAAGGTTTTAATTTACTTTTCAATCCGATTAAATAGAAAGAATGCTCTCTTTCCTCAAAACTTCCGATCGGCCGAATAACCAGATTCCCATCACCGCAGTATTTTCTCATTATATCAATCCAGCTTATCATGCTGTCAGCGGATTTTTTATGCATCGGAAACGCCGTTAAAAAAAAATCCCGGATATACTGTTCTGATGTTAACTCATTTTTACTGCTGAGTATTATTGCACTTGAACGGTTCAGCAAGACCCGGGTTCCGGCAGTAAAACTGTTTTCATCCAATTCGCAGAAAACAGCATAGCGAAGCCCTTCCCTGCTTTCAAACTCGATTTCTTTACTCCTTCGGACGGCATTCAGTCCGTAATTTTCCACAAGAAAATTCCAGATTTTTTTATATCGGACAATACGGGTTTTCGGTTGCCAGGGACCGTGTGCGGCGAACAGCCAGGGTTTAAACAGTATATTATTCTCAGATTTTCTGTAAAAAATCAGTGAGGCTGTTGCTTCTGCACAGACTTTCCACATATTTTGATAATTTCGTTCCGATCTCAAATCCGTACAGACAATACGCAACGCACTCATATCCGGCAGCTCCTGAAACAGTTCTCCGATTTTGTGAGAATCTTTTATGTCATTAAGAGACAAAGCATTATCATCAGGGAGCAGTTTCGGTATTTCAAAAAATTGTACTTCCATAAATCTTTTTCCTTTAATTCTGACAGACCTCCTGCAAAACTAAAGTTTCGTTCTTTTAACCATTTGTTCTTATTGTATCGGCAAATGAGAAAAATGAGATTTGCAGGAGGTCTGATGTCAACAGAATCTAGTAATCATAATGGTTCCCTTCCGAATCATTAAAATGCGCCCCCCGGTTTTGCGCCGGATCATCCGGATACTGATGTCCCCACCTATGATCCTGTATAGTTTTTGTCTCTGTACCCCCTCCTTGTGCCGGGACTTCAAAATCATACTCCCGAACTTTTTTACCCGGATTAGTCCTATCCTGAACTTCACGAACTCTTGAAGGCTGCTGACTTGTAGGGATTCCCGAATTCCTTTTCGCCTCTCCGAAAGCCCCTCTTCTGCCCGAATCGCACGGGGATATATTCGGCGGTCTTCTTCCTCCTCCACCTCCTCCGAATCCTCCGCCTCCGCCGCCGAACCATCCGCCTCTGCAACCGTTTTCGTCATCACAAATATTACTATTGGAGGGGCCGCCTAATCCCGGCGGATCAGTTCTGTTTACCGGATCATTCAGACAATACCCGTAGATATCCGTATCGCCTCCGGCGAAAAGAATCGGATCTTTCGCCGTCCACCTTCCCGTATCAGGATCATAATCACGATATCCGAACCTCACCAGCCCCGTATCCCTATCATGCAGACCGCCTGCGAATCCGAAGGGAATCTTCATCGCCGGGTTCGTTTCTGTGATGATGTTCCCGAAAGAATCGTAGTCAATCCTCTTTACCACAACACCGGA
>DYRK01000164.1 GCA_020718785.1 Desulfatirhabdium butyrativorans
AGATGGTTTGCATTAATCCCTTTGGAAACCGTCTGCGGTTCGAAACTGCGATGTTGACACCTGTCAGAGTCTGATATACCATTTCTTCCCGGGAGCATGGAAAAAGATCGCCGGAATCCTGTCGGCGATCTTTTTTTCGGAAAGGGGGCTTATGGCCGGACATCATGTTTTCAAAGTGATCGTCATCTGTGCGCTGATGAGTGCCGCGTTAGTCGGCGCGTGGTTCCGATGGAAACAGCAGCCCGCAGTTCCTGTGACGGAAAAATTGCCTGAAAAGAAAGCCTCGCGCTCCGTCATTACCAGAAAAGTGCCTCCGGTCATAGATTACGGCAAATTAGACAAGGATCCCAAGTTTGCGGACATGATGCAAAGCCGCAAGGAAGATTACGGTGTTGACAAAAGCCTTGATATGATTGTAAAAAGTGAAGAAAATATCAAAGTCGGGGATGTCACGGTACCAATGAAGGAGATCGCTGATAAAATCCGTATGGAAGAGGGCCTAACCGCGGAAAAAAATATCGCGGTCCAGTCTGAACCGGCAGCACCGATATTGCCGGATGTTACCGCGGCTGAAAAAAAAACATCCGGGGAGACGCGGCGGTTTCCTGTCAATCACTTTGAAATGAGCATCGCTAATGGAAAAAAGGAAGATGTTTACGGCATCTATGTGGTTCAGCACGCGGACAATGTCTGGAACATTCATTTCAGCTTTCTTAAAGAGTATTTTGAAAAACGGAAAATTTCCGTTTCGCCGGTTTCGGATGAACCGAACCGCCGCGGACGCAGTTCCGGAGTGGGAAAACTTCTGAAATTTTCCGAAAAAATGGTTTATATTTACAATCTGGAAGAACACCGGCTGGATATGAATCTGAACCTGATTCATCCCCTGAGCAAGATTGTTGTGTTCAATCTGGGAAAGGCATTTTCATTATTGGAGCAGATTGATTACAGAAATGTAAACCGCATTCAGTTTGACGGCGAAAAAATCCGGATACCCGCGGTTCAATAAACGATTTAAACAGTAAAACGGCTTTGCAAGCCGTTTTTTGTGCGAAATCGTCTTTTTTCTCGTTCCCAAGCCCCGGCTTGGGAACGCACTTTCCGGGGAAGCCCCGGCTTCCCGTGACGGGAGACGGCCCGAAGCCGGGGCTTGGGAACGAGGAAAAGTGCTAAAATTTCATTTCAGCACTCCTTCGCCTTAACTTAATGGCAGTGACGCTCCGGCGTGGGAACGGGAAAACGACTTGCGCCTGTTTTAAGCAGGGGCGTTTTACGGTATCGGCAAAAAAAATTGAAGAAATATTTGACGTAAGCCCTTATGATATTTTATTATTGACAAAGATAGAATTTCATAGTATTCGGTTGTATTAAATACTATGAAAATTTTAAGGGAATATGCAAAAGAACACGGCATCAGATACCTTGCGGCCTGGAACCGTTACAAAGCGGGTAAAATACCGGGGGCCCGGCAGAATGAGTTCGGAAAGATTCCTGTGCCTGAAAATTTTACGGGCAGACCGGAATATACAGTCTGTTATGCCCGTGTCTCATCCTCTGAAAACCGGAAAAATCTTGAGAGTCAGGCTGAACGTCTCTGCGCTTACTGTGCGGCGAAAGGAGGCGGTAAAGGAAATCGTGAAGGAATGTGCGTCAGGGCTGAACGATACCCGTCCGAAGCTGACAAAACTGCTGAAAAATCCCGAAATTACAAGGATTGTGGTTGAGCATAAGGACAGACTGACACGGTTCGGTTTCAATTACATCAGACTGTTCAGGGAGTCGCAGGGCTGTCAGATTGAGATTATAAATGAATCAGTGAATGACCGGGATGATCTGATGCAGGATTCTGTCAGTCTTGTAACATGCTTTACAGCAGGGCTTTACGGACAGAGACGAAGTAAAAGGAAAACTGAAAAACTGATCAGGGAACTGGAAAATGAGAATTAAGAGATCATCGAAGTCAACAGTAAAATTTGCGACCGGGGAGAAGCGTGAAGTCCTGAACGGGATTCTTGACGAATATGCACGGGCGGCGAATTTTTTTATTGATTATTTCTGGGAACACCCTGAAATCAGATCCGAAAATCAGATAACGTCTGAAATATACAAAATGCCTGAGACGTGGTTCTCGGCGAGAATGAGACAGTGCGCCGCAAGGGAAGCCCTGTCAATGGTTCTCGGAGCGAAGGAGACGCCTAAACGGAAAAGCGGTACCGAGCTTGAGGTCGGGGAACTGCTCGGAGAGGAAATCTTCAGTGAACCTGTGAAGCCTGTCCACAACGGAAAGAAGATGACCCTTTCCTCTCAGATTGTGAAGATTGAGGCGGGACGCAACTCCTTCGATATATGGCTTGTACTGTCAAGCGTGGGCAATGAAATAAAACTTTATATCCCTGTCAGAAAACACAGGCAGTTCATCCGGTGGGAGAAACTCGGCAAAATGGGAAGTTCCGTTGTCATCCACCGGAAATATGTCCAGTTCTCATTTGAGATTGAGACGGGTGAAAAGAAAACAGAGGGTAAAATTGTAGGGATTGATGCAGGTATCAATCACCTGATGGCAACATCCGACCGGCAGCTTTTCGGCAGTGACGTCAAGCCCCTGATTTCAAAAATAAAGAGAAAGCGTCAGGGTTCAAAGGCATATAAGAGGGCAAAAAGAGAACTCTCGTACCATATTCATAAAGTCGTGAAGGATTTTTTCAAAAACAACGAACTGAGGCTCGTGGTCGTTGAGAAGCTGAAGAATCTGAAACAGAACACAAAACAGAAGAATAAAACAAAAGAATTCCGAAAGACTCTGAGCAACTGGAATTACCGGGAACTGCTGAACATAATTCAGATGCGGTGTGAAGAAAACCGTGTTTCCTTCCGATCCGTCAGCCCGTATAAAACCAGTCAGAAATGTCCTGTGAAGGACTGCGCCCATGTTCAGAGGGAGAACCGGAAGGGTGATGAATTTGAGTGTCTGAAATGCGGGTATTCGGATAAGGCTGATTTTGTCGGCTCGCTCAACATTCTGACCCGGTTTCTCACCGGACAATATGGTGCCGGTTTCAAAACCTGATGAATACTATGAAATACTATTCAAAAGGTAACTATATCAGCGGATTCTGATCATATCTTGAAAGCGTGATATATAATTTTGCAGTAATTTCAGATACAAGGAGGATTTATCGTGTTCAGTGTTGCTTATGCGATGGGACAGGGCGGCGCACCCGGCGCGGCGGGCGGAGGAGGCTTCGGCGCGTTTGTTCCGCTGATTCTAATGTTTGCCATATTTTATTTTCTGCTGATCCGACCGCAGCAGAAAAAACAGAAAGAACATCAGGCAATGATCGCGGGACTGAAAAAAGGGGATCGGGTAATGATGAGCGGCGGTATTTACGGCCGTATCACCTCTCTTGAAGATTCCGTAGTGAGCGTGGAAATCGCGGACAAAGTCCGGGTAAAGGTGAACCGGAGCTATGTTGCCGCGCTGGCGCAGGCAGCGTCTCAGAATCTGGCGGAAAAAGAGAGTTAGTATAAAGTGAGAAGTGAGAATTGAGAATCGAATGATTGAGAAAGGAAAAGATCATTGAAAAATTTTTCATGGAATCTGATTACCGTTGCGGTTTTGACTGTTGCCGCAATTGTTTATATTCTTCCCACAGCGTTTCCGGGGATGTGGCCCCACAAAAAGATCAATCTGGGTCTGGACCTTCAGGGAGGTATGCACCTTGTTCTTGAAGTGGATACAGACAAAGCCGTGGAAAGTACCATAGAGCGGACAGCTCAGGAGATGCGTGACCTTCTGAAAAAAGAACATATCGGAGGAGCGGATGTCGAGCGGATTGAAAACATAAAAATTTCCGCAAAAATCAAAGGCGACGAAAATGTCGCCAAATTCGACAAACTTCTTGACAAAGAATTTCCGAATCTTCGGCTGGTTTCAAG
Source organism: Desulfatirhabdium butyrativorans (assembly GCA_020718785.1). Lineage (GTDB taxonomy): Bacteria > Desulfobacterota > Desulfobacteria > Desulfobacterales > DYRK01 > DYRK01. The sequence goes on from DYRK01000164.1 coordinate 3,937, forward strand.
AGTTACAGACAAAGACGCTGTGAATATCATCGCAGACCTGCCGGAAAAAGAAACGGCTCATATCAAAGAAATGGCTACTCAGCAGGGTCTTGAAACCATACGGAACCGCGTGGATCAGTTCGGCGTGAGTGAACCGGATATCCGGCGTCAGGGGGAAAAACGCATTCTGATCCAGTTGCCGGGCATCAAAGACACAAAGCGCGCAAAGGAACTCATCGGCAAAACCGCGCGGCTGGAATTCAAACTCCTGGATGAGGTCAATGATCCGGCTGCCGCGGAAAAAGGAACTGTTCCTCCGGGAAGCGATCTGCTGTATCAGGTCAAAGAAGACAGCGAAACCCAGCGGGTAACCAAAACTCCTTATCTGGTTTTAAAGCGCGCTCTTCTGACCGGAGAATATCTGACCGATGCCAAGGTCGAGATAGACAGCCAGTATAATGAACCTTATGTTTCCATCAGTTTTGACAAAAAAGGCGCAAGACTTTTCGAAAGAGTCACCGAAGAAAATGTCAAAAAACGGTTGGCAATCGTATTGGACAACAAGGTTTATTCCGCGCCGGTGATTCAGGAAAAGATTCCCGGCGGACAGGCCCGCATCACGGGAAGTTTCACGGATGCCGAAGCGCGGGACCTTGCCATTGTGCTGAGGGCAGGCGCGCTGCCCGCTCCGGTGAAGATTCTTGAAGAACGCACTGTGGGACCTTCGCTCGGATCCGATTCCATCCGTCAGGGGCTTCTCTCTATGTGGGTGGGAGGCATATTGGTTGTTGTTTTTATGGGGGTTTATTATAAAATATCCGGTCTGATCGCGGACACAGCGCTGATTCTCAATATTCTTCTGATTGCCGCGGGATTGGCAGCATTTCAGGCAACTCTGACTCTGCCGGGCATAGCGGGCATCATCCTGACCATCGGTATGGCAGTTGATGCCAATGTGCTTATTTTCGAACGTATCCGCGAAGAAATAAATCTGGGCAAAACTTTCTATGCCTCTGTTGCAGCCGGCTATGAGAGAGCAACCATAACCATTCTGGACGCGAATATCACCACCCTGATTGCCGCGGCTGTTCTGTTTCAGTTCGGAACAGGTCCCGTAAAAGGTTTTGCCGTGACCCTGAGTCTCGGAGTTATTTCCAGCGTGTTCACAGCCCTTATCGTTACACGGCTGATTTTTGATTTTCTGCTGCTCAAACGGAAAGTGAAAATGTTGAGTATATGAAGTCTGAAAAAAGTGAGAAGTGAGAATTGACCCTGTTTTTATAAAATGGTATTTCTCACTTCTCACTTCTCATTTTTCACTTAAAAGATCATTGAGAGGAATTACAATTATGCAGTTTATAAAACCCGATATCAACATAGACTTTATCGGCAAAAGGAAAATTGCTTATTCCCTGTCGGGCGCATTGCTTCTTATCACTATCGTATCGCTTATCATCAACAGCGGACCTAAATACGGTGTTGATTTTGCAGGCGGAACCGTGATTCAGATAAAATTTCATGATCCGGTCTCTATTGACGACATCAAAAAAGGGCTGAACGCCGTGGGCGTGAAATCCTCGTCGGTTCAGACTTTCGGCGAGAACAAAGAGAATGAATATCTCATTCATACCGACTCGCTGCTTACCGAAGATCAGGCATTTTCCTCGAAATTGCAGACGGAATTGAAATCTGCAACCGGAAAAGAATCGGAAATCCGGCGGATAGAGACCGTGGGACCGCAGGTGGGCAAAGACCTGAGAGAAAAAGCCGTATTTGCGATTTTTTATTCCATGCTCTTTATCACCATTTACATATCGGGCCGTTTCGAACTCAAATGGCTTTTGAGCGGGATTATCGCGGGCATACTGAGCGCCGCGGTGTATGTGTTTTCGCTGCTGAATATCGGGATGCTGGCGCTGACAGGTATTGCTCTGCTGGTTGCCACTATTTTTTTCTGGTTCCTGAGACTCAGATATGCCATGGGAGCTATTGTGGCACTGATTCATGATGTCGGTATTACCTTAGGGATATTTTCCGTTCTCGGGAAAGAAATCTCTCTGCCGATCATTGCCGCGCTGCTGACCATAATTGGATATTCCTTAAACGATACCATCATCGTATATGACCGGATTCGTGAAAACCTGAAGAAATATAACAAAAATCCTTTTGATGTGACCGTCAACCGCAGCGTCAACGAAACCCTCAGCCGGACGATTCTGACATCCGGGACCACGCTGATCACGGTGCTGTCACTGCTTATTCTGGGCGGCGGAATTATTCATGATTTTGCTTTTGCCATGACCATAGGGATTGTTGTCGGGACATACTCGTCTGTATATGTGGCAAGTCCTATTCTGATCGAATGGGATGAGTATGACAAGCGGAAAAAGTGAGAAGTGAAAAGTGAGGAGTGAGGAGTGAGAAATATTTTTCAATTTTCAGTAGATCGAAATGTTTTTTTTACACGGCAATGAATTGCCGTGCTATTTTCACGGCATCCCTGCGGGATGCCCGGATTCATGTACCGGAGGGACATCTGACAATAGCACGGAAGTGCTAAAAGTTTTAGATCTACTGATTTTCACTTCTCACTTTCAAGAGGAATGCCATGTCTGAGGAACATAAAAAAAAGGCTTGGGGAAAAAGGCTGAAAATTGCTGCCGGGATGTCTGTCCTGACGCTGTTTCTTTTTGTTTTCCCGGTATATGCTGTTCCGCATCCGGAACAGATCATGCCGGAACAGATCATGATTGACAAACTTACAGCAGCGGAAATCAAGAAAATCGGTGGAGGGAAAAGTGCCGAACCGGCTCAGCAGCCTGCTGTGAAAAAGAAAGTTGATCCGGTGACAGCCGCTTATCAGAAACCGCTTAGGGCATATAACAATAAAAAATATGACCGGGCAATATCTCTGTTCAAAGAGTTTATTGACCGGTATCCGCAACATTCTCTGGCTGACAATGCCTCTTACTGGTTAGCCGAATGTTTTTATGCCAAAAGCGATTTTGCCGGCGCGGTATTTCTTTTCAAGAAAATGCTCAATGAATATCCGCAGGGCAACAAAGTCCCTGACGCGCTGCTGAAAATCGGCTATTCATATCTGTTTCTGAATAAGCCTCAGGATGCCAAGCCCTTTCTGGAAAGAGCGGCCCGGGAGTATCCGTCCCAGCCTGCCGGCATCAATGCCGAAAAAAAACTGAGTCAATAAGAATGGAAAACCTTCTGCCGTGGTTTGCCCTGAAAAGCGTTCCGGGAATCGGGAATCTTATTTTCAAACGGCTGACAGACCGGTTCGTATCCCCGGAACAGGTATTCAATGCCTCGCAGAAGGAACTGCTTGAGGTTCAGGGAATTTCACAACGGCTTGCAGCAGCGATTCAGAACGCACAGAATTCAGCGGATCAGGATCGGGCGGAAATCGCTCTTGCCGCGCGGAAAGGATACAGAATCGTCACTCTCTCGGACCCCGAATATCCTCCGCTTCTGCTTCAGATAACGGACCCTCCGCCCTTTCTCTATGTTTACGGCGATCTCAGCCATTCTGCCCGAAGCATCGCAGTGGTGGGAACAAGGAATGCCACGCGCTACGGTATTTCCGCAGCCATAGAAATATGTCAGGAATTGGCGGCTCTTGATATTACAGTGGTCAGCGGCATGGCAAGAGGCATTGATACCGCTGCCCATGACGGCGCGCTCATGGGCAAAGGAAAAACGATTGCTGTGCTGGGAAGCGGATTGGAGCGGGTTTATCCTTTGGAAAACATGAAGCTTTTCCATAAAATCGCCCAAAACGGCGCGGTTATTTCAGAGTTTCATCTGACCGCAGGTCCTGCGCCTCATCATTTCCCGATACGGAACCGGATCATCAGCGGCATCTCTCTCGGGACTGTTGTGGTGGAGGCTTCCGGGAAAAGCGGCGCGCTGATCACTGCCGATTTTGCCCTTGAACAGGGCCGGGAGGTCTTTGCCGTACCCGGAAGTATCCGGTCGTTTAAGAGTATAGGGCCCCATAAGCTGATCAGACAGGGGGCAAAATTGGTGGCAAACGCACAGGATATTACAGAGGAACTTCCGCAGGCTGTCAAAGGACATATTGCCCGGAAAAGTCTCCGTCAGGATGACATACTGACCGGACTTCCCGCCTTATCATCAGACGAAGCTCTTGTGTTCGGATCTCTCGGTCCCTATCCGGTTCACATAGATGATCTGGTACGGAAAATTTCCATGGAACCCGGAAAACTTTCAAGCATACTGATGCAGCTCGAACTCAAAGGAATAGTTCAGCAGTCTCCGGGAAAGCTTTTTTCAATAGAAATGGATAATATTTTTTAGCAGACGAAGACCGGCATCTTTTCACCGGTTGAAAGAAGGAAGAAAAAAACAGTGAGTAAACCGCTTGTTGTTGTAGAATCTCCTACAAAAGTAAAAACTCTGGAAAAATATCTCGGCAAAAATTACAAAATAGCGGCAACGGTCGGACATATAAGAGACCTTCCCGACAAAGAGATGGGAATTGATATTGAAGACGGATTCAAGCCTCAGTACAAGACCATTCCCGGCAAACAGAAAATCATCAATTCTTTGAAAAAAGCCGCAGAAGACGCCACCGATATTTATCTCGCGCCTGACCCGGACCGTGAAGGCGAAGCCATTGCCTGGCATACTGCCGAAATACTCAAGAAAAAAGGAAGGAAATTTCACAGGGTACTTTTTCATGAACTGACAAAAAACGCTGTAAATGAGGCGATTGCCGCGCCCGAAGAACTTCATCGGAGCAAATACGAGGCACAGCAGGCACGCCGGATATTGGACCGGCTCGTTGGCTACCAGATATCGCCTCTGCTCTGGCGCAAAGTGAAACGGGGTCTGAGCGCGGGCAGAGTTCAGTCGGTGGCAGTCCGGATCATCTGTGAGAGAGAACGAGCCATACAGATATTCGACCCGGAGGAATACTGGTCTGTGACCGCTCATTTGGAAGCAGGTTCTCCTCCGGCATTTACGGCAAAGCTTTCCCGGAAAATTGTCTCGGGGTCGGCTAAAAAAAACGGAGAAAAAGTTCATATTTCCAATGAGGCAGAAGCATCGGCTATTCTCAAAGAACTGACCGGAGAAATTCCGCTTGTCGAAAAAGTGGTGAAAAAAACCAGCAAACGTAATCCGCTTCCGCCTTTTACTACAAGCAAACTTCAGCAGGAATCTATCCGGAAACTCAGATTTTCCGCCAAAAAAACCATGCTGGTGGCACAGCAGCTCTATGAAGGCATCGAGCTTGAAGCCGGAGAGCCCGAAGGTCTGATAACCTATATGCGGACCGACTCCACCCGGCTTTCCGCAGAAGCTGCTGCCGAAGCGATTCAGATGATACGCGAGCATTTCGGCGATGACTACAGTATCAAGGAACCGAGATTTTTCAAAAATCGGAAAAAGGTGCAGGATGCCCATGAAGCAATCCGGCCTACTTCGGTGTATCATACTCCTGAAAAAATTGCTCCTTATCTCAACGAGGAACAGCTTGCATTATACCGCCTGATCTGGCAGCGGTTTGTCGCGTCTCAGATGAAAGAGGCATTGATTGACAATGTTTCGGCAGGTATCAGAGCCGGTTCCTATCTGTTCAATGCCAGCGGGTCTTCGGTGAAATTTCCCGGTTTTATGACTCTTTATATGTCGGCAGACGATGCTGCTGAAGACGAGAAAGAAAAAGAAATGCTTCCCGATCTCTGCGAAGGCGCGGTTCTCAAACTGCTCAGATATGATCCCAAGCAGCATTTTACCCAGCCGCCTCCGAGATTTTCCGAAGCTTCGCTGGTAAAAGAGCTTGAAGAAAACGGTATCGGCCGCCCCAGCACATACGCGGCAATCCTCTCCACAATCCGGGAAAAGGGCTATGTGGAAATGGGAAACGGCTATTTCAGACCGAGCGAACTGGGATTTATTGTCAATGATCTGATAGTTAAAAGTTTTCCCGATGTCTTTGATGTCGAGTTTACCGCCAAGCTCGAAGATGATCTGGACCGTGTGGAATCCGAGGAAGTGGATTCACTTAATGTACTGAGCAGTTTTTATGAGCCGTTCAAAAAAGAATTGGATATAGCCACGGACGGAATGCTCAGTATGAAGGGAGTGGGATTTCCCACAGAACTGGACTGTCCCGAATGCGGTAAAAAGCTTCATATCAAGGTGGGCAGAAACGGGCATTTCCTCGCTTGCAACGGTTATCCGGACTGTTCCTACAGCAGAGATTATATCCGTGACGAACGCGGAAGAATCTGCGCTGTGGAACCGGCTGTTGAGGAGAACATTGACAAAAAGTGTGAGAAATGCGGCAAGCAGATGGTGATAAAGCGCGGGAAATACGGAACTTTTCTTGCATGCAGCGGATATCCGGATTGCAAAAATACCCAGTCCATGGACTCAGCCGCCGGGGGACAGACCACAGGCATCAGATGTCCGGAACAGAATTGCGGAGGAGAAATCGTCCAGCGGAAATCCAAACGCGGCAAAGTCTTTTACGGGTGCAGCCGTTTTCCGGAGTGCAGTTTTGCGACATGGGACAAACCGGCCAATAAAGCCTGTCCCGGCTGCGGAGCCGCGTTTCTGGTTGAGAAATCCACGAAAAAAGAAGGCACTTTCCTGATGTGTCTCAACAAAGCCTGCGGATACAAAGAAAGTCTTGAGGGAGAAGCTGCTGCCTGAAGTAAAACGCCCCTGCTTAAAATAGACGCAAATTGTTTCAGAGACAAAACGACTTGCAAAGTCGTTTTACCGATGCAGAGTAAAACGCCCCT
>DYRK01000853.1 GCA_020718785.1 Desulfatirhabdium butyrativorans
CCGACGGAACTTATCCCCGCGGCATAAAATCGGACGGAACTGTCGGGAATGCCGGAAAACTTGATCTGCCCGGTCCGAATTATGAAATCAAGGCTGAATACGGCAGGCAGAGCGGCGCAAATCTGTTCCACAGTTTTGAGCAGTTCAATCTTCATTCGGATGAAAGCGCGACTTTCAAAGGGCCGGACTCGGTTCAAAACATTATCAGCCGTGTCACCGGGGGAAACGCCTCATGGATTGACGGAAAAATCCGTTCGGAAATTCCGGGAGCAGACCTGTATCTGCTGAATTCTGCCGGAGTCATGTTCGGGGCAAATGCCGCATTGGACATCCGCGGATCATTTCATGTCAGCACCGCGGATTTTCTGCGGCTGGGAAAAAATGAGCGATTTTACGCGATGCCGCATGAAAGCGATGTTCTTTCGGCAGCATCTCCCGCGGCTTTCGGTTTTTTGGACGGAGATGCAGGGAAAATCTCTTTTGAAGGACAGGGAGAATTGACTTCGGAAGTCTGGGGAGAAAATTACGATAACTGGTATGATTGGTGGACAGATCATGCAGACAGCTTTTTTCCCGGTCTGAGCGTTCCCAAAGGCGAAAGCATTTCCGTGACCGGCGGAGACATTCGCTTGAAAGGCACGTATTTTATCAATGCGGAAGAGGGCAAGACTCCTTATCCTGTAATTATCGGCGCAAATCTTATTGCTCCTCAGGGACAAATTTTTATGACAAGTCTTCAATCCGCAGGAGAAGTTCAGATCAGCGATTCGGGAATTGCAACATCGCTCAGACCTTCGGGCAATATCACTCTGTCCGACGGCGCAAAAATTACGGTCAATGACGTGGGTGATCCGGAAACATTGGGCGGATCGGGAAGCGTCTTTATCCGGGGCGGTATGTTTGTCATGGAGAACTACTCTCGAATTGTCTCCGAGGCATATAATGGAGACGGGAAAGTCATTGATATAGAGGCAGATAAAATCATTTTACAGAACAAAGCCTTGATCGGTGTAAATACAAGGGGAAGCGGCAAAGGAACAGATATAAGCATCATGGCATCGCAAGATATAAATATTATTGGCACGAGTTCTATTGAAAACGGCTCTTTCCGAAGCGGCAACGGCGGAACTCTTTCTCTGAAAGCGCAAAGAGTATCTATCATTGATGCGTCAAATATAGGCGGAGATTCCTACTTATCCGGAAAAGGCGGAGATATCCGAATGGACGCGGATGAATCTGTAACTATTTCCGATAAAACAAAAATAGCCACCTCTTCAACAGAATGGAGTACTGCTCAGGGCGGAGACATCAGTATTGACACACCTGTTTTGGCCGTTGAAAACAAAGCAAGCATTTCCAGCAATTCGAAAGGAAAAGGAAAAGGAGGGAATATAGTCATCAATGCCGATAACATACAGATCAGCGAAGGCGGCGGCATTTATGCCCTGACAGAAAAATCAGGTCTCGGCGGAAATCTGATCATTTCCGGTTCTGACCCGGCGCGAGATGATGATTTTGCAGATTCGCTAAGACTTTACGGTTCAAATACCGCGATTCATGCCGGAACAGGCGGTACGGGAAACGCCGGAAATATCTCAATAACCGTAAAAGAATTGTCTTTGAGCGATAAGGCTTCTGTTACTACTTCGGCTTCGGACACGGGAAATGCCGGTGAGATAAAATTGAATGTCGGAAATCTTCGTCTGGATCAATCAACTTCAGTGGCTTCGGCAAGCAAATATCCGGATTCGAAAGTTTACACGGCTCCGGATATTGCGACAGCAATGGATATGATTCCTTCCACAAAAGAAGGAGATATGATTATCGTACAGGATGTCGGAGACGGCACTTCTGCTCTTGCCATTCGTGCCGGATTTGCTTCATGGATACCGATTAGCGGCAATATCAGCACGGTTGACACTTTGGCAGAATTGTCCGCTCTGCCTGATCCCACCCGTCCGACTGAGGGAGAAGGAAATACGGTTATTGTCAAGGATGGAGGAAATGGAAATCCTGCCGCATATATCTATGACGGAAATCTGATGTGGATAAAAATAAAGAACTGCTATACTGTTGATAATATCGCACAGCGGGAAGGCTTTATTGCTATGCCCGGAGATGTGGTTCAACTGGCAGAAAATCCCGTTCAGCGATTCACTTATACCGGAGAAGAATGGATCACTTATAAAAA
>DYRK01000165.1 GCA_020718785.1 Desulfatirhabdium butyrativorans
AGTGCGGTGACAAAGCCGAAACAGTCTGTAATCATTGATGTGCTGGCAAATGACTCGGATCCGGACGGCGATCCTCTGACCATCAGTCATATCAAGGATCCCGAACACGGGAGCGTTATCGTCAATAAAGACGGAACCGTGACTTACACCCCGGATAAAGGATTTCTCGGCACCGATACTTTTACCTATACGGTAAAAGACCCGGATGGTCATACTGACACAGCAACAGTAAGGGTAGAAGTGGATCCTTATATTCCCGATGCGCTGGACAATGTTGACAAAACAGAGGCAGGTAAGCCGATCAGCATTGACATTCTGAGAGATGACAGTGATCCCAACGGTGATGCCCTGAGCCTCACGCATATCAGTCAGCCGGCAAACGGAACGGTCAGAGAAGATGAGGACGGGACATTGACTTACAGCCCGAATCCCGGATTCAGCGGCACAGATACTTTCACTTATACGGTGTGCGATGTTACGAATCGCTGCGATGTCGCTACAGTTACGGTCTTTGTGGAGAATGCACCGCCTATAGCCGAAAACGACAGCGTCAGCACTCTGCCGGGTGAAGCGGTATCTGTTCCCGTCTTAGTCAATGACAGCGATCCCAACGGTGATAGTATCGCTATTGAAGATATTGTGACGCAGCCGAAAAACGGCACTGTGACTATTACGGAAGATGGCGAAGTAATCTATACGCCGAACCCCGGATTCAGCGGAACCGATACCTTCGAATATCGGATATCCGACGGCAAAGGCGGCACAGATACAGCCTTAGTCACAGTGATTGTGGATAATCTTACGCCCGCAACAATCAACGACAAGGCTTCTACACCCGTGAATATGCCGGTGCAGATTGCTGTTCTCGAAAATGACAGTGATCCGAACGGCGATCCGCTTACTGTGAGCGATATTTCTCTTCTTCCGGCAAACGGCACGGTAAGCATCAATCCGGACGGAACCCTTAGTTATACTCCGAAAGAAGGCTTTGTCGGAACAGATATCTTCGAATACCTCATTAACGACGGCAACGGCGGAACCGCCTCAGCATTTGTGACGATTGAGGTTTTCGACAACAGACCCGTGGCGTTAGCGGATAAAGCAGTGACTGATTCGCTGACATCCGTAGTCATTGATGTCTTGGCAAACGACAGTGATCCAAATGACGAAATATTGACGGTTACGGCGTTGACAAAACCGGCTCACGGAAAGGTAGAATTAAATAATGACGGAACGGTGACTTATACTGCAAATCCGGGATTCAGCGGTACAGATGTCTTTACTTACACCGTATGCAACGAAAGCGGCAACTGCGATACTGAAACGGTCACTGTCATTGTAGAAAATCTGCCGCCCGATGCCCGGGATGACAGCGCAGCCACGCGGCCCGGTACGCCGGTATCTGTTCCTGTGCTGACTAACGATAGCGACCCCGAGGGACAACTTTTGACGATTACGCTTATCGGCGCAATGCCGGAAAACGGCAGTATTACTATCGCCGAAGACGGTACGATTACTTATACGCCGAACCCCGGCTTTACAGGAACAGATACATTTGACTACACGATCAGCGACGGGCAGGGCGGCACAGACACGGCCACCGTTACTATCAGGGTGGACAACGAAACGCCTACCGCTGTGTCAGACCATGCAGTGATAAGGGCGGAACAGTCTGTTACTATTCCTATATTGGCAAATGACTCTGACCCGGAAAATGACCCGCTGACTGTGACGGATATCACTAAACCCTTGCACGGTAAAATTACACAGGACGATAAAGGTCAAATTAGTTATACTCCGAATCCGGGCTTTGTCGGAACAGATACTTTTGTCTATACGATATGCGACGACAAGGGCGCATGTGACACTGCAAGCGTAAGCATTACCGTGAAGAATCTGCCTCCCCAGGCCGAAGACGATATGGTTATGACTCTGCCGGATACGCCGGTGAATATTGCGGTATTATCCAATGACGGCGATCCGGACGGCGATCCCTTAACTGTTACTTCTGTCGGCGCAGGCATCGCTCCGACTCAAGGCAAAGTAATGATTGCAGCAGACGGACAGGTGATCTATACCCCGAATCCCGGAGCAGTCGGCACAGATATCTTTGACTACACAGTTTCAGACGGCTTTGGCGGCACTGCAACTGCTATGGTAACGGTCGTGATTCCCGATAACGGACCCGTAGCTCTTCCTGACACAGCCCTAAGCGATGCAGAAAAGCCGGTTACAATAAATGTGCTGCAAAATGACGGCGATCCGGACGGCAATCCGCTGACTATTACAGCAGTCACAAAGCCTGCAAACGGAACTGTAGCAATTGACAACAGCGGAACCCCGGACGATCCCTCTGATGACCGGGTGATCTATATGCCGAAGCCCGGATTTATCGGAATAGACAGCTTTGACTACACGATTTCAGACGGTCTCGGCGGAACCGCAACAGCCTCTGTTACCGTAACAGTAATTCCGCCCGCTGAAACGATTCTTGTAAGCGGCAGGGTTTTCAATGATCTGAACAAAGACGGCATTCAAAATCCCGATGAACCGGGACTGGAAGGCGTGCGAGTCATTCTGAGCGACAGCACAGGTCAGACACTTGAAAGCCTTAGCGACAAAGAGGGATTCTATGTTTTCAGAGAAGTCATTTCCGGCAGTTACACATTGACCGAGATCAATCCGGAAGGCTTTGAAAGCTCGACGCCCGATATGCTGATTGTCAGCGGATATCAGTCTTTCTTCAATTTCGGCGATTATCTTCGTCCGACAGTCCCGGATACGGACAATGAAACTGAAAACGAAAAAACTGTCGGAACCATTACCGGCTCTGTCTGGAACGATGTCAACAATGACGGCATTCGGAATCCGGATGAAGAAAACATGAGCGGCGTAACAGTCAATCTGAGAGATGCGGCTTCGAATACGGTAACCGCTTCGGCAGACAGTGACGAAAAGGGATACTACCGCTTCGATGATCTGCCTCCGGGTGAATATCTTGTCGAATTCGTACCACCTTCCGGGTATGAGTTATCTCCCTCTCCGTCGGAAAATGATGTTCTCACAATTTCCCAAGACAGCCCCAATATCCGGGCAGATGCAGGCATATCCCGCGTATCGCCCGATCTGGGAAACACAGTGCTTGCCGTGAGAGACATCAACGGCGAAGACCTCGAGCCCGGAGATATTCTATGGTATCAGGCGGTGATTTACAATTCGGGCACGGGTCCTGCATCCGGCGTGGTTTATACGGACATTCCCGAATCCTACACTCATGTAGTCAATGCCTCGGTAAAGACCAGTCAGGGAAGCGTAATCGGCGGCAACAAAGAAGGCGATACCATGATCGGAGTTGACATCGGTACGATTCAGCCCGGAGAATCGGTAGTCATAACTTATCTTCTTCAGGTCAACTCCGATGCCCCCGAAGGCTCATTAATCAAGGGACAGGGACAGGTCGGCAGCAAGGAACTTCCCGATGAATCCACGGATAATCTGAACACGGCTGCGATCAATGATCCCACAGTTGTAGGAGTCATCGGCAATAGCGATACTTCAGCCAATGCGAATATTTCTGCCGTAAAAACCGCTGCTGACTTGAATGCCGGGAAAGCAGAACCCGGAGATAAAATCAGATACCGCGTCACGGTCACGAATGAGGGACCCGACACGGCAAAGAATCTGATATTCAGCGACAGTGCGCCGCTTTATACCCGTCTTGTTTCAGGCAGTGTCAAAAGCGACCGGGGAAACGTAGAAGAAGGAGCATTATTCAATGTTTTTGTCGGCGATCTGGCTCCGGGAGAAAGTGTTACTATCGAGTTCGAAGTTACCATAGATGCGGATGCCCCTCCCAATGCAGCAATTGCCGGGCAGGGCATTGTGACCGGAGACGGCAATATCATTGTGTTTACCGATGATCCGCTAACGCCCGAGCCGGAGGATTCTACCCTGATGCTGGCAGCCGGAATGCCGTATATCGAGGTTTACAAAACCGTTTCGGATTTGAACAGCGGTTCAGTAAACCCCGGAGATATACTGGAATACGAAATCACCGTTATGAATACAGGACTCGGAACGGTCGGCGGAGTCGTATTTTATGATAAGCCACAAGGACATATCTCTCTGATTCCCGGCACTGTCAGCACCGGCAAAGGCAGCGTGATCCGAGGTGATACGGAAGTAGAAGTCAATATCGGCGCGCTCGGTCCCGAAGAAAAAGTCATTATACGTTTTCAAGTCTTGCTGGAAAAAGGAACACCTGAAGGAACCAGAGTTCCGAATCAGGGCAGGGCAGAATTTCTCATTCCCGATTCCGAAACTAAGGGAAGCGAATACAGCGACGATCCTTCTACTGCGGGGCTTGATGATCCTACGATAGTTATCGCAGTAACAGATCCTTATGTGGTTGATCCCCCGAGCGCATATAAGAAAGCCACGGGAGAAGGAGTCAACGTGATTTACTGGGAAATGCTCTGGGTGAATGATAAAAACACAGACGCAATGCTGGTTCATCTTGAAGATGTTCTTCCCGAAGGGCTTATCTTTATAGAAGACAGCATCGGAGCAGATTACGGAGAGTATCACTACGATTCGGAAAGCCGTAAAATAATATGGGAAGGTCGGATTCCGGGCAACGGCGGAGAAGTGCATATCTGGTATCATACGCAAGTGCCTGATGATATGAACCGTGTGGAAAATCAGGCCTGCGGTATCTGGGATCGGAACGGCAACGGAGACTGGAAAGATGAAGACGCATCGGAATTGTCGGACATTCGGGTGTGTACCGATGATCCCGAGACCTCGGATAACTCGGATCCCACCGTCTGGACCCGGGTCTGTGATTTTTCCATAGGAGACAGGGTTTGGAACGACAGCAATGCTGACGGTTATCTCTCGGAAGGAGAAATCGGAATTGACGGCGTGAGAGTCAATCTTTACTCGGATAGTGACGGATCCGGCGATTACACGCACGATACAGATGTATTTGCTGCAACAATGACCAGCTTCACCTCAGACGAAATAGCGGGAAACTATCTCTTCTCAAATCTCTGTGCGGGAGATTATATTGTGCAGATTGCTCCCGAAAATTTCGGACCGGGCATGGTTTTAGACGGCTATATGAGCAGTCCGGGCGACTCGGACCCGGATAACGGAATTGACAATGACGATAACGGTTATGTCATGAGCGGGTACGGTGCGGTGAGCAAAGCAGTAACGGCAAACAAGGATTTCACCGATGATTTCGGTTTGTATTCCTGCAGTCTCAGTCTGAGTGCCATGATCTGGGATGACATAAACAGAGACGGCATTCGGCAATCCGATTCTGAAAAAGCCATTGCCGGAGTGACAGTGAATCTCTGGACAGACAAAGACGGCTCCGGGGATTATACTCCGGGAACAGACGAGCATATCGGCACTGTCAGCGAGCTTTCCGGGTCAGATATCTATGTATTCGAACATCTCTGTCCCGGCGATTATCTCATTCGGATTGCTCCTGAAAACTTTGACTCAGGCGCAGTTCTCGACGCTTATATTCCGGTTATGGCTCTGCTAAGTCCTGTGATTTCTCTGCCGGGAGATATTCCTGTGATGAATTTCAATTTCTATAAGGAGACCCAGGCTGTCATGAAGCCTTTTTAAAAGAGGTACGGGGTACTGGGTACTGGGTACCGGGGTCTCTTTTACCTCGCACCGCGTACCCGGCACCCAGTACCCGGCACCCGGCACCCAGCACCTCTCTTTTAAATTTCATCTTCAATGTCAAGCACATCGTCATCTGCGATTTTAATGGAGGTATTAATCGGATTTATGCCTTCCTTGTCATCAAAATCCTCGATTTCGTCTTCGAGCAGTTCGTCAATATCTTCGGGTTCTTCCTCTATATCTTCCGGCACTGCTTTCGGAACTTCCGATATATGTGACAGGAAGTCAAAGTCATTGAAAAAGAGTTCGGCAGGCTGATTTTCGTCAGATGAGGTATCAGGACCGAACAGCGCGGCGGCAGCTTCTGCTATTTTGCCCATAAACAGAGCCGGCGGATACAGATTTCTGGTTCTTAACGCCGCAATCAGATGATCCCTGCCTTTTTCGGCAGCAGCTCTTACTGCCTCCCCTTTGAATACTTCTTCGCAGAGAAAAGACAGTATTTCCTTATCCAATTCCGCGTATTCCCTGATGATCAGTTCGTCTTTTTCATCGTTTCTGGAAATCGAATATTTCTGTTTCACGGTTTGGCTCCTTCTTTTTTCAGAAGTTCGTAATACCAGCATGAAAAATCGTACATGCCTTTGCAGCGATCATCATCATTTATGATTCCGACAGCAATGTCAAGCGCGCCGCGGCCGTACTGGTTGCTGTATTCTTCAAAGGTCCGGGATTGCAGAAATTCCCTGACCAATGACTGGGTTGTGCGTTTTGTCTTATCCCTTCGGATATCAATGGGGTCTTTAGGATCCTGAAAGGGATCCCATTTCTCATATCCTTTTTTCAGAATATGCTCCTGCCGTTTCCGCGACATATTTTCGAATACCGCTTTTTTTCTTTCCTGAGCCTGCTCGGGTGAAAACTCGCTCATTTTTTTTCCTCCTTTTTCTCATCTTTCTCTTCAGCCAGACCGAGATACACCTCGTCGTATTCCGTGAGCATCGCCATGGACACCGGCACAAGAATATCTGACATTTTCACATACTTGGAGTTTATTGCCGTCACAAACTCGGCAGACAGTTCATAAAGTTTGCGAAAGAGGATATCCAGATTGACTGTGGGATACTGCTCGCCAGTGACAAATCCTGATT
The DNA here is from genome assembly GCA_020718785.1 of Desulfatirhabdium butyrativorans. GTDB lineage: Bacteria > Desulfobacterota > Desulfobacteria > Desulfobacterales > DYRK01 > DYRK01. Next base: position 6,798 of record DYRK01000165.1, read on the forward strand.
TGCCGCAGGTATGCCCGGTTCCTGCGATAGCTGTCGGAATGCCGTAAAAGCGGCAGGTAAGCGGCCGGTATTCATAAAGATCGCATGAGTCGGTATCATTGAGCAGGGGACACCGCGAACGCGTCTCAGCCATTTCCATGAGAATATCATCCTCGCTTTTTCCAGCCTCGAAATCTTTGTATGCCTTTTTCTTGATCTTATACAGTTCCCGATCAGAACGGTTGGCTTTTTCAATCAGCTTCTCCCGATCCGCTTCCTGAAATTTCCGATTGAACTGATGCGAGATATACAAAGCCTCGATCAAGGTCAGATCAAACAGGGCATGGCAGCAGTCTGCACAGCCGACCTCGCATGACACGTATTCGGGATATTGCTTTTTCACCCGGTCGAATACAGTATCGGCAGTCATTACAATATCTTCATATTTTTTGAAAAAAGGGCTGAAATCTATAGTCATTCATTAACTCCTGATTTATTTCTGTCATTCCGAATCGTTTCTTGTTATTACTGCTCCGATGGGCTGTCACATTAAATATCTTCTTTTAATATATTCTCATGTTTCAGCACAGTTCCATTGTATTTTTTTAATTTTTTCTCTAATCTTTTATACTTATTGCTTTTCAGATCCGGCGGAAAAACCCTTGTCAATACAATTCTTGCATTCACAGCATACTCTGAAATTTTGTTTATAAGCAAATTAATACTTGTGTCTATCTGCTCTACCGCATCTAATATATCCTTTCCTTTTAATTCAATGAAATATGAAACTTTCGAATCACAGTTCAACAATAAATAATCGCATTTTTTTCCTTTTTTGATCAGACAGTCATCTATTCGTATCAGACATACCGTATTCTGATTTTTATTTTGAGCAGAATAAATTTTTTTCTTTTCTTCAACAGAAATGCTTGTTCTCCTATCCGTGTACTCCTCACAGTCTTCTATGTCAAACGGATAACATTTCTTGGCATTCTTATGCATTCTTATTCCAAATCAGACAGATAATCATAATCATAATTTATTATTCTTGATGCACTGTCAATCGCCTCTGTCTCGATAGATTGAATTTCTTTGTCCAATATATCTCTGAATATATGTTTATCTATAAAATAAGCTCCGACCTTGTCGGAATCAACCCATAACAAGGGATGAATCTTTTGAGCTACTTTTTCTTTATGCTGTTTTCCGATATGATTTGCATAAATGAGATTATTCAGGGAAGCCAATATATAAGGACTGTGCGTTGTTATAACAACCTGATTTTTTTTCATGTTGCCCAAAAGAAAGATTAAATCCACCAGTTCTTTCTGAGCTTCGGGATACAAATGCGCCTCCGGCTCTTCAATAATCATAAACACATCTCTGTTTTCCAAAATAAGAAGAAATACTATCAATAAAATCCATATAGATTCCTGCTGACCGGATGAAGAATAATTCAGTTTGACATAACGATCTCTGTCAAAATATATTTTTTCTCCTTCTCTGTCAAACCGATACGCCCCTTTTAATATTTTTTCTATTAACTTCTTGGCATAATTGACTTTTTCAAATTGAATCACTTCATGAGTAAATTTCTTTCTCTCTTCTACAATATCATCCAATCCCTTATTGAATATGGATTTTGTCGAATGGATTCTGTCAATGAAACTCCGCATTAAATAATCCGATTGACAGGGATGAACAGATTGTAACTGATCTGACAGTGTTGCAAGCAGACTTCTTCCCGCAGGAATAAATATCAATTCTTTATTTTCATTGAATAATTGATTTGACATTTCCCGAAGTTTCGAAAAGAAAGCGCTTTTTTCAGCCTCTGTCACAAGTCTGTCTTTTAAAGACAAAAAAGAATTATTTTTTCTGTTTTTCAGTTTTATAAAGTTATTTGCCTTATGAAAAACATCTCCCAATCCTTTTTTGAAAGGATCACTGAAAGTCGGACTGACATATTTTCCGTTTTTTTCCAATGTGATTTCAATCCAAAATGACTCTTCGTAATGATAACATATATAAATATTATCCAGATGAAAGGTCGGTCCCCAAAATTCCAGAAATTTTTTTCTTATTAATTTTGCATAAGTTCCGACGGGTTTGAAAAGTTCTTCTTTTTCAACAGATTCAAAAAGATATCTGAGCAAATCGTCGCGTAATGATTTGAAAAAATATATTGCTTTGCTTACAGTGCTTTTTCCGACAGCCTGAGGACCGATAAAAATCAAATAATCATCAACTGCCAAATTCAGTTCATCTACAGGTCCAAATCTTTTAATTTCAAGCCGCTGCATATTTTTATCCTTTTTGTTCCACGTGGAACAAATAGAAGTGAGAAGTGAGAAATAAAAAAGTCACTCTTCATTTTTCACTTCTCATTTCTCACTTCTCATTTCTCACTTACTTTCCGATACAGAACCTGCTGAAAATCTGTTCCAGCACATCCTCTGTGACACAAAGCCCGATAATTTCCCCGAGCGCGTTCAGGGAATCCCGAATATCAATTGCGACCAGTTCTGACGGAATCCCGTCTTCAATCCCGTCAGCCGCGGCAGAGGCAGCTTCAAGACTCCGGTCAAGGGCTAATTTATGTCTTAAATTGGGAACAGCCGTGTCTGTCCGGTCTCCGGCATCCGCGGCGACTGTCTCGGCAATCAGTTCCCTGAGCCTCTCTGTCCCCTGATTGTGCAGCGCGGAAATCTTTATTGCCGAAGCGATATTCCATGAATCGGGAATTTCCGGCTGAAAATCTTCGGGAACCAGATCGGATTTGTTTGCGGCAAGGATAATCTTTTTATGACAGATCGCGGCGTACAGCATATCATCGTCTGCTGTCACAGGCTGACTGATATCGGTGATAAAAAGAATCAGGTCTGCGGCTTCAACCGCCTGTTTCGTCTTCTGAATACCGAGAATTTCAACCGGATCATCTGTTTCATGCAGACCCGCGGTATCTGCAAAGGTAACGGGAAATCCCCGTATATCGAGCTGATCTTCGATCATATCCCTTGTAGTTCCGGGAACAGGGCTTACAATGCAGCGGTCTTTTCTGAGCAGACAGTTCATCAGGCTGGATTTGCCCGTATTGGGTTTTCCGGCAATCAGAACCTTGAAACCGTCTCTTGAAAACCGCGCTGATTCATACTGTCTGACCAGCGCGTTCAATTTGTCAATGACCTGATGCCGGAGGATGGCGAGTGCTTCCTCTGTATCGGTGTCTTCCCCGACACTGTCCGGGAAATCTATGGCTGCTTCGATGCCTGCAAGTATTCCGAGCAGAGATTCTCTTACAGCTTCGACGCGTGTCCTGATTTCCCCTCTGATCTGAGCCGCGGCAATTTCAAGGGATTTTTCTGTTTTTGCCGCAATGATATCCATCACAGCCTCGGCCTGGGTCAGATCGATGCGGCCGTTGAGAAAGGCTCTTTTTGTAAATTCGCCCGGCTCCGCAGGCTTTGCGCCCTGTCTCAGGACTAATTCCAGAATCGAGCCTAACACAGCAGGTCCCGAATGTGCCTGAATTTCCACCACATCTTCCCCGGTGTATGAACGCGGAGCGCGCATCACGGCAAGCAGAACCTCGTCATACGCCAGTCCGGTTTCGGGATTCACGATATGACCGTAATACAGACGGTGAGATTCGAAATCCCGTTTGTATGGCGAAGATGCTTTTCCCGTTTTCTCGTTCGTTTTCTCGTTCCCAAGCCCCGGCTTGGGAACGCACTTGCCGGGGAAGCCCCGGCTTCCCGTGACGGGAGACTGCCCGAAGCCGGGGCTTCGGGCGCAGACGCGTTCCCAAGCCGGGGCTTGGGAACGAGAAAAATAGCTCTGATTCCGCGAAGATGCTTTTCTCGTTTTCTCGTTCGTTTTCTCGTTCCCAAGCCCCGGCTTGGGAACGCACTTGCCG
>DYRK01000854.1 GCA_020718785.1 Desulfatirhabdium butyrativorans
AAATTATCGGCTCTGTTCGCACGCCGGGGGCTCAAGGCGTGGCCGTATCCGGTACAACGCTTTATGTGGCTGCCGGTGATCTTTATGTCATACCTGTTATCGAAATAGGCTCCGATTCTGTGACCGTGAACAGCGAGACCGCTCTCTCCGTGAGGCTTCCGGGTCCTCAGAGACCCGGCGATTACAGCCTGAGTCTTTTCAACAAAGACAAACGTGCCGAAATCAGAGGAGTGGTCACATTTGCGGATGCGGCAGGCTTTCAGGAACAGGAAAGGAAAAAAGCCCTGATCGTAGCCGGAAGAGCATCTGCCTCCGATACCCTTTGGAACGCTACGCAGATGTGTACGAAATATGCCTATCTTGCCCTTTTAACGCAGGGCTGCACGAGGGAGCGGGTTTATTTCCTCAGCCCTGACAATACGGACATTGACGGAGACGGAAATCTCAACGATATTGACGGAACCGCGCTGAAAAAGAATCTGGAAAATGCCATCACCGGATGGGCTGCCACGGATACGGACGAACTGCTGATTTACATGACGGATCACGGCGGAAACGGCACTTTTTATCTCAATGAAAACGAGATGCTGAAAGCCGAAGATTTGGACGGCTGGTTAGACAAGTTGCAGACAGAGACATCCGCGAGAGTCATTCTGATTTATGACGCCTGTATGTCCGGGAGTTTCATTCCGCTCGTCACGCCGCCTGCCGGAAAAGAACGCATTGTCATGACCAGTTCCGCTCCGGATAAATACGCGTGGTTCAACAACAGCGGGATTCTGTCTTTTTCCTACCAGTTCTGGAGTTCCGTATTCCTCAATGCGAAACTCTACGACTCATTTGTTGCGGCTAAAGATATAATGAAATCCGAACAGACCGCATATTTGGACGGGGACGGGGACGGTGTGGGCTATCTCCCGGCGGATAAGGATATTCCGAAAGCGGACAAACTGGCGGCAAAGAAAATCATCATCGGCAGAGGACGGATTGCGGCTGCTGCTCCGCCGGTCATCGGCAATATCTCAGAGGAACAGACTCTCGACGGAGAGACATCCGCAGAGATTCAGGTATGGAATATCACTTCTCTGAATAAGATCAAAAGAGTATGGGCGGTTGTCACTCCTCCGGATATCAGCTACGGTCCCGGCGATCCGGTCACCGATCTTCCCACGGCAGAATTCATATCCGGCAGCAGCGGATACTGGGAAGGCATTTACGAAGATTTCGCCGAAGGCGGATTCTATAAAATCACCGTGTTTGCGGAAGACGAATCCGGGGCATATTCCGTTCCTGCACAGACGACCGTTATTCAAAGCAGAAGATCGCCGGGACCCAAAGGAGATATCAGCGGAGATTCTCGACTAAGCCTGAAAGATTCGGTACTTGCGTTTAAAATAGTTTCGGGAACGGACGGGCTGATATGGTATGACTACGCAGCGGCAGGCGTTGACGTAAACGGAGATAAGCGGGTCGGAATCCATGAGGCGGTTTATATTCTTCGGGAAATTGCGGAATAATGGACTGTATTTTTCGTTCCCAAGCCCCGGCTTTTTCTCGTTTTCTCGTTCCCAAGCCCCAGCTTGGGAACGCACTTGCAGGGGAAGCCCCGGCTTCCCGTAGAATAACCGGTAACCCGAAGCTAGGGCTTCGGGCGCAGATGCGTTCCCAAACCGGGGCTTGGGAACGAGGAAACGAGGAAAAAATATATTCTTCGGGAAATTGCGAAATAATGGACTGTATTTCTCGTTCCCAAGCCCCGGCTTGGGAACGCACTTGCAGGGGAAGCCCCGGCTTCCCGTAGAATAACCGGTAACCCGAAGCTAGGGCTTCGGGCGCAGATGCGTTCCCAAGCCGGGGCTTGGGAACGAGGAAACGAGGAAAAAATATATTCTTCGGGAAATTGCGAAATAATGGACTGTATTTCTCGTTCCCAAGCCCCGGCTTGGGAACGCACTTGCAGGGGAAGCCCCGGCTTCCCGTGACGGGAGGCCCGAAGCCGGGGCTTGGGAACGAGGAAATGGTTCAAGTCTCCGGACTTGAACCAACTTGGGATATACGAGACTTGAACCAACTTTTCTCGTTCCCAAGCCCCGGCTTGGGAACGCATTTGCCCGGGAAGCCCCGGCTTCCTGTGACGGGAGACGGACCGAAGCAGGGCTTCGGGAGCAGATGCGTTCCCAAGCCGG
>DYRK01000855.1 GCA_020718785.1 Desulfatirhabdium butyrativorans
CTATTCCTTCTGATGTGTTCAATGAAACTACAGACAGTATATCAGAGCCGATTCAGCCCAACGGTGTTCGCGAACTGGAAGAAAAAATAATATGTTCCGAAACTCCTATTAACATCTCAGTTCAGCCGGGTATTGTTTCCTATATCAAATCCGCATTCGGGATAAATATTAAATATGAAGGACAAGCCAGATTTTCTCTTTATAATATAACGCTTCATTTTGAAAGAAGCTATCTAGCAGGTATCTACGGTATAGATCAGACATCTTCTGTTTTTAATTTTCAGGATATTACAAATCTGTCAGCCAGACCGAGAACTGTGAAACTCGATTTTACTTTGGATACCGGAAATGCAAAAGGCTTTGTTTTACTCTTTGTTTTACTTGTACTGCTTGCCCTGTTCGGTTTTCTTATATGGTTTTTCTTTCTTCAGAAAGAACAATGCAGGATAAAGACCGACTTAAAAACAGATACAATATCTTTCAGGCGTTTGGGTTCATATCATATTGTTTATGATGGAAAACTGATAGGGACAGTCGCACGGGGATTCGGGAAAAATTTTGTTTTTGCCCAGAGCCGGCCTACAGCCACTCTCAGAATAAATCCTTTGGGAACAGAAGGAGGAAAATACAATATAACGCTGCGAGATAAGAATTTCATGCTGACAATCGAGCCATTGGGAAGCGGAAGGGTGACAACAGCGGGAGCTGCCCCAGGACCGCCCGGAGCCGGAACTTCACCGGTAAGAGATAGTTCAAAAGTTCTGCCTGTTCCGGGCGGGAAAAAATTTGAACCGCCGAAATCTGCCCCGGGACCGCCCGGAGCCGGAACTTCGCCGGTAAGAGATAGTTCAAAAGTTCCGCCTGTTCCGGGCGGGAAAAAATTTGAACCGCCGAAACCTAAGCTGTAATTATGAAAAAATCAAAACAACCGTTTAGACTAATATATGATATTAAAATTATTGAGCATCTTATTGCTGTTGAGCGGAAGTATCATTCTCTTATTCGGGAAACAATTACAGAACAGCTTACATATGAGCCTGAAACCGAAACTCTTAACCGTAAACCGTTGGCCAGACCTACAGAATTGGGAGCAACATGGGAACTCCGATTCGGTCCCGGTAACAGGTTCCGTGTATTCTATGAAGCTGACCCGACAAGCAGAAAAGTAAATATATTGGCAATAGGAGTCAAAGAGAGGAATAAATTATTTATCGCCGGAAAGGAGTATGACTTATGAATACCGCATCAATAACAGAGGTCAATGCTGATTTTTACGCATATCTGAAGAAATGCGGACAAGGTCCCGTAGTAATTACTGACAACAACCGTCCTGTTGCAATCTTGATGACAGTGACAGAAGATAAAGAAGAACTGGAAAGACTGATTTCAGCTCATACACCCGGATTCACTGCTTTACTTGATTCTGCAAAAGAACGTATTCGGAAAACAGGCGGAATTGAACATGATGAGTTTTGGAAACTTCTCGATGAAAAACATAAAGAATGACAAACATTGCCTGTGTCAGGCGGAATTATTACCCGACGGGTGAAAGTCCCGTCTGATTGAGGTACAGCCGGCGGGCAGATCCGGCAACGGGGGACATGAAGCCGGAAATGGCGGGCATGCAGGCTACGGGAGAGTATCTGTAGATATCCGCTTTTGTTTTTTTGCCGCAGACGCACACAGACGGACACAGACAGATATCTGAAAGCGGAATACGGTGTACATGCAGAAAATATGCCGTAAAAAATCAGAATCGAATGACTATGGCAGCAACCTATGTGTCAATATATTGATTTTAATATATATTTAAGAAAGGAGAATTGTAATGCGTTATTTTATTTTCTTTTTTATACTTTGCTATGCGCTTTCCGGCGCAAGCGGTCTGTTTAATTATTCACAGGAATCTTTGGCACTTTCCATGCCAAGCTGTGCAATGGCTCAGGAAAGTGAACCACCTGTTTCAGAAGGCAGCACCATGATTCTCAGAACACTTCTTTTTTTTGCTGTTTTTGCGGTGCTGTGGTTTATCTTTTATAAACTGGTTTATCCGTTCCTGCTTGACTATTACACACCGAAATATTCCAAGAGCCTGTTCTGGTCAATGTTCGGATTGTACAGCATAGCATGGCTGTGCATCAGTTCTTATGTGATATTTGAAGTGGGATTTTATTATT
>DYRK01000856.1 GCA_020718785.1 Desulfatirhabdium butyrativorans
GCAAGCTCCGGGCGGACAGGTTATCATCGGAGAAAAAGGAAATGTGTCGTTATCGGATAGCTCGCTGATTGATGTGAGCGGCGCAGGAGGCGGAAGTGTTGTTATCCGGGGCGGACAGTTTGTTGCAAAAGACAGTGCTATTCAGGCAAATACACTCGCAAAAGACGGAGGTGTTATAGATATTCAGACTGACGGCATATCCTTTACCTACGGAGCATCTGTCATCTCAAATACTTATGGCAAAGGCAGAGGCGGAGACGTAATACTGAAAGCCGCCGAATCCGTATTTTTTGCAGGGGAAAACAGTCATATAGGCATTGGTCGAATTGCGGTAGCAACGAGTAATACAGGAGGAGATGCTGGAAAAGTAATGATCGAGGCAAAAAACATATCTTTTGTCGATGGAGCATCTATCCTATCAAACACTTATGGCAAAGGCAACGGAGGAGAAGTAATCCTGAAAGCCGCTGAAACAGTTTCATTTGCCGGAGAAAGCAGCAATGCAGGTGTCAGCAGAATTGAAACAGCAACTACCGACACGGAAGAAGGTGCCGGTGATGCTGGAAATTTTACAATTGATGCAAAAAACATTTCCTTTACCAATGGTGCATATATAAACGTAGGCACTTATGGGAAAGGTAAAGGCGGAGAGGTTGTCTTAAAAGCCGCTGAAGCTGTCTCGTTTGCCGGAGAAAACAGTAAGGCTGAAATCAGTGCGATTGGAATCAATGTTGAGGGTAGCGGAGATGCCGGAAAACTGAGGATAGAAGCAAAAAACATTTCCTTCACAGAGGGGACTGGAATCAGCTCAAGCACGAGTGGCAAAGGTAAAGGCGGAGAAGTTATTCTGAAAGCTTCTGAATCCATTTCATTTGCAGGGGAAAACAGCAAAGCGACAAGCAGTTCAATAAGGATGGGAACAATTAATACAATGGAAGGCGCGGGAGACTCAGGAACACTGACTGTCGAAGCAAAAAATATTTCCTTTATCGGCGGTGCGTATATCAATTCAGGCACTTATGGACAAGGTAAAGGCGGAGAAGTTGTCCTTAAAGCTGCTGAATCTGTTTCGTTTTCGGGGGAAAACAGCAAAACGGGAGTCAGTTCAATAATAATGGCAACAAGTGATACAGGAAAAAATGCAGGAAACGCAGGATCACTGACGATTGAAGCTAAAAATATTTCCTTTACTGACGGCGCCAATATCAACTCAGGCACTTTCGGAACAGGTAAAGGCGGAGAAATTATTCTGAAAGCGAAAGAATCCGTATTGTTTGCAGGGGAAGGCGGCGAGACAAACTTTGGTAGTTACATTGGTATAATAACCAGTGATACCGAAAAAAATGCCGGAGATGCCGGAAAGCTACTGATTGAAGCAAATGATATTTCTTTTACCGGAGGAAGCACTATCCTGGCATTCACCTATGGAACAGGCAAAGGTGGAGAAATTATCCTGAAAGCCTATGAATCTGTCTCGTTTTCGGGAGAAAATAGCAGCGCAGAAACAAGCAAAATTATGATAGATACTTTTTTCAAAGAAAAAGATGCGGGAAACGCGGGAAAACTGACGATAGATGCAAAAAATATCTCATTGACAAATGGTACATTTATTAATTCAGGTACTTATGGAACAGGCAACGGCGATGAAGTTATTTTGAATGCTGCCGAAGCAATCACACTGTCCGGCGTCAGCAGTAAAGGAACGGCAAGTTCTGTTTATGCCGGTTCATACAATACAGCCAAGAATGCCGGAACAGCAGAAAAAATATCTGTTTCCGCGCAGAAACTTCAGATTTCGGATCAAGGAATGATCACCACTTCAAGTCTGGGCGGCGGACAAGCCGGAGACATCAATCTGAATGTCGGCAGTCTCGAACTGAGCGGTGGTGCTTCAATCTCTTCGGATGCAATATTGTCCGGCGGCGGCAGAATCACGGTTGATGCAAAAGATACAGTATATCTCTCCGACAGCAGCATCACAACAAACGTATATTCAGGAATCGAAAAAGGCGGCGACATCACCATCGGAAATCCCGATAGCGGCACAGGTTCACGCTTTGTCATTATGAATCACAGCAGCATTCGTGCAAATGCTTACGGTGAAGGCGACGGCGGCGCGGTGTTCATTCAGACCGAAAATTTTCTCAAATCTGCGGACAGCAAAGTAACCGCCACA
>DYRK01000857.1 GCA_020718785.1 Desulfatirhabdium butyrativorans
TCAGGTTTTGTAATTAAAAGTCAGCATTTGTCAGCAAATCATCAACAGTTAATTAACCTCAGTCTGGGGTGAGGGTAAGAGGTCAGGGTTTTCCCCTGACCTCTTACCCCGTACCTCTTACCCTCACTTTCCGATTATCTCAGCGGAGTTCCGGGCTTTACTGTCTTGTCCAAAGTAGCCACCGTACATTCGCCGTTCGCGTCAACCGCGGCAATAACCATACCCTCGGACAGCACCCCCATAAGTTTGACCGGTTTCAGGTTGGCAACAATGACCACCTGCCTGCCGATCATCTCTTCGGGGCTGTAACTTCCGGCAATCCCTGCCACAATGGTCCGTCTTTCTCCTGCATCCACTTCCAATTTCAGAAGTTTTTTGGCTCTGGGAACCGGCTCTGCATGAATCACCCTGCCGACTCTCAGGTCTGTTTTCATAAAGGTTTCAATGTCAATTTCGGGTTTCAGGTCGGAAATCCCCGCGGACTCTGCGGAATGCTCATCGGCTGATTCTCCTTTTCCCTTCACATCAATCCTCGGAAAAAGCGTCGTGGATTTGGGAAGTTTTGTACCGGGACGGATTTTTCCCCAGACTTTCAGCATATCCATGCGAAAAAATTCCCCGGCTGTTTCTGCTTCTGCTCCGAGGTGTCTCTGCATGGTCAGCGCGGTATCGGGCATGACCGGATAAATCATTCCCGATATGATTCTCAGACCCTCCAGCAGATTGTATATCACGGCTTTCAGGGCGTCCGAGCCGGATTTCTGCTTGGCAAGCTCCCAGGGAGCCGTGACATCAATATATTTGTTCATCCGGCTGACCAGTTCCCATATTGCCATGAGTCCTTTGTGAAAAGCGAAATTCTCCATTGCCTCTTCAAACGCGGTCACAGCTTCTTCGGCATCTGCTTTCAGACCGAACTGAAGTTCCCTGCCGACTTCCGCGGCGATTTCAGGAACAATTCCCTTGAAATATTTATGCACCATAGCCAGCACACGCGAGAACAGGTTGCCGAGATCATTGGCAAGGTCCGAATTGATACGCTGCACCAAAGCATCTTCGCTGAAATTGGAATCCAGACCGAACACCATCTCGCGCATCAGGAAAAAGCGGAATGCGTCCAATCCGTAAACAGTTTTAAGCTGAAGCGGTTCCGCGGCATTTCCGAGACTTTTGGACATCTTGCTCTGATTGACATTCCAGTATCCGTGAACATTCAGATGATTGTAAACCGGAATGCCCGCGGCTTTGAGAATAATGGGCCAGTAAATACCGTGGGGTTTCAGAATATCTTTTGCCACAATATGCTGAACACAGGGCCAGAATGTTTTGAAAGTTTCGCGGTCCGGATATCCGATTGCCGACACATAATTCAGCAAAGCATCAAACCAGACATAAGTAACATATTCTTTGTCAAAAGGCAGGGTTATCCCCCATTGCAGGCGGCTCTTGGGGCGCGATATGCAGAGGTCTTCCAGAGGTTCTTTGAGAAATGAAAGGACTTCGTTTTTATAGCGTTCGGGACGGATAAAGTCCGGATTGGACTGAATATGCTTGACAAGCCAGTCCTGATAACGGCTCATTCTGAAGAAATAATTGGATTCTTTGATTACTTCCGGCTGGGTAAGATGATCCGGGCATTTGCCGTCAACCAATTCGCGCTCAAGATAAAAGCGTTCGCATCCGAAGCAGTAAAGTCCTTCATACTCGCTGAAATAAATATCACCGGAATCATAGATTTTCTGAAGAACCTGCTCAACCACCGCGATATGATCCGGGTCAGTGGTACGGATAAACTGATTGTAAGCAATATTCAGTTCGGGCCACAATGCTCTGAAAAGACCGCTGATTTTATCCACATAAGCCCGGGGACTCATGTTTTCGTCTTTGGCAGCCCGGATTATTTTGTCGCCGTGTTCGTCTGTTCCTGTAAGGAAAAAAGTTTTTCCCCCGTACATGGAACGGAAACGGCAGGCAACATCTGCTACAATGGTTGTGTAGGCATGGCCCAGATGGGGTCTTGCGTTCACATAATAGATCGGTGTTGTAATATAGAAAGGTTCAGCCACGTTATATTATCTTCCTCTGTCAGTAGGGTGGATGAAAACGACTTGCAAAGTCGTTTTTCTCTCGTTCCCAAGCCCCGGCTTGGGAACGCACTTGCCGGGGAAGCCCCGG
>DYRK01000858.1 GCA_020718785.1 Desulfatirhabdium butyrativorans
TTAATGAAGATGATGAGCCATTGCCCAATACTATTGACGATTATGATGAACTCAATGATGATGAAGGCGACAAACTGTTTGACAGGAAAATTTCAAGATTTGTCTTGTCGCTCGATCCTGAAGATATTCGGAAAGAACTGCAAGAAGTCAGACAACTGCTTGAGATTGCCAAATCTCTAGAAGGTCATGAAGAACAGAAGTTTATCGAACTCAGAAAGGTTCTTGATGAAACAGATATTTTAAGAAATGAAGACGGAAGACTGCTGATTTTTACAGAACATCGGGATACCTTGGATTATCTGAGAAAAAAATTGGAAAACAAAGGCATAACCGTCTCGGTCATTCACGGCAAAATGAATATTGATGACCGGAAAAAAGCGCAAAGAGAATTTCGGCTGAAAAGCAAAATTCTGATTGCCACAGATGCTGCCGGTGAAGGCATAAATCTTCAATTCTGCAACTATCTCATCAACTGGGATATTCCCTGGAATCCCAACCGCCTTGAGCAGCGCATGGGAAGAATCCATCGCTACGGACAGAAGCATAAAGTCAAAGTGTATAATATTGTTGCTCAGAATACGCGTGAAGGAATCGTGCTGAAAAAACTTCTTGAAAAGATTGACTTGATGAGAGAACAGATCGGAACAGACAGAGTTTATGATGTGATCAGCGATCTGCTGGAAGATATTCCGCTTTCCGCACTGATTCAGGAAGATGAAGAAGATGTCGAAGCGCAGGCAGACCAAATAATCGCCTCCGTCAATTCTCAGAAAGCCGAAGAAATCATATCGCTTCAGAAAAAACAGTCGTTAGTTTCCAAGCTGGATTTGACATTCACATCCGATATCCGAAACTTGTCTGATGAAAGAAGACTTCAGCCTTTGTATATCGAAAGATTTTTTATCAAAGCATATTCCTTTGCAGGCGGTTCTGTAACAAAACATCAGCAGTATCCGGTATTTCTTCTGAGCCGGACGCCCAAGGCAATTTTAGACATTGCCCGTGAAATCAAATCTGCGGTAAGCGAACATTACCATCATCCGATTGTGTTTGATAAACGTATCGTCAGCGTTGCCTCGCCGGTTAAAATTCCCGAAGATACGAAACTTCTCGGTCCCGGACATCCTTTATTCGAGTGTCTCATCGAATATATTCAGACACAATCGCGTGAAGCCTTTGCTAAAGGCGTTACTCTGATAAATCCGAATCTATCCGACGAACAGGACATCTGGCTGATCCGCTCCACCGTAAAAGACAGGCGAAGCGATGAAAAATCGAGAATCACTCATCAGCGATTGGATGCTGCCGTATCCGACAACTCAGGAATACGAACTACATCAGCGGCTTATCTGATTGACTGCTTTCCCGGAACACAGGAATTGACCTCGGCAAATCAGAATCATATATCCAAAGAAGACATTGCCGTCTGGGCATATCAGTATATTACGGAAAAGCAATTGGCAAAGGTCAGAAAAAGCCGGGAACTGGAATGCGATATCCGAAGAAGCTATCTGGAAGGCGCTTTCACGGATCTGATTTCGGAAAGGATTTGCGAAATCAGCGATCTCGACCAACTGTCTTTATGCGGAAAAAATGTTTCCAATGAACAGGAACTGTTGGAAAATCATATCGGACAGCTTAAAAAAAGAAGATCGCTGAGATTGGAAGAACTCAAGCAGATGACAGAACTCGATGCCGAACTTCCCGAAGTCCTGACCTCGGCAAAAATATTTCCCCTTCCTGATAAGATCGAAATCGGCATTATGGCTGATGATGTCAGAGATGCTTTTCACAGAGACATTGAAGTTGAAAGAATTGCATTGCAAAAAAGCATGGAATATGAGAAAGAACAAGATGCAGTCGTCAGCGATGTCAGCAAAGAAAATGTCGGTTATGATGTCCGCTCGGAAAGAAACAGCGGAGAAATCCGATATATCGAAGTCAAAGGACGGGCGCAGTCCGGCGCAGTGATTCTGACGGAAAATGAGGTCAATCGCCTGCGGCAGCTTGGGGATAAAGCATGGCTGTATATTGTAACGCATTGCAAAACAGAATCGCCCAAGCTTTATCAGGTTCGGAATCCGATTGATGTTTTGGAAACCAAAGAAGTTTTGAAGCAGATTCAGTATGTTGTCAAAGAAGAGAACTGGAAAAAACATGCGTGTTGATCAGAG
>DYRK01000166.1:0-7462 GCA_020718785.1 Desulfatirhabdium butyrativorans
GGGCCGTCTCCTGTCACGGGAAGCCGGGGCTTCCCCGGCAAGTGCGTTCCCAAGCCGGGGCTTGGGAACGAGAAAAAAAATCAGCAATCTGCCCGAATTATTCCTTTCTTTATTTTCTGTTTTATTCAAAAAGCCGCTTGATAAAATTCCGATTTTAGTTTAATGCAATTACCTTCACATTCACTTTTATGGGATTAAGGGGATGTTATGGGAAAAAAAATTTTGCTGGCAGCGGATGATTCGGTTCATTCGAAAAACGCGGTCATATATGCTGCCAAAATCGCACCGTGTGTAAGGGATTTGTCTTATCTGCTGCTGAATATTCAAAGCTGCGTTTCGCAATTTCTTGAGGAAGAGGCAAAAACTAATTTCAAAGCAAAAACTGCTTTGGAAAAAGCTAAGAAACAGAATGAAGAACGATCTGTCTGTATGCTGGAAACATACAAAGCTCAGATGGTCGCTCTGGGAATTGACCCGGGCTGTATCGCGGTGAAAAGCCAGCCCAGAAAAACAAGCCTTGCCAACGATATTCTGACTTATGCTCAGGAAGGACTGTATGATGCCGTGGCAGTGGGAAGAAGGGGAATTTCATGGGTTCAGGAAATGTTTACGGAAAGCCTGAGCGACCATCTGGCGGATCGGTCCAAACTGATTCCGGTATGGGTGGTTGACGGAGACATCACCTGCTCGAAAATCATGATTGCCACAGACGGTTCCGAAAGCTCGCTGAGGGCAGTGGATCATCTGAGTTTTATGGCAGGACATAATCCGGATGTCAGAATCACCCTCTTTCATGTGGTTCCGAAACTGAAAGATTTCTGCCGGATTGATTTCGGCGAACCGGACAAAGACCTTGAGGAAGTTCTGATACAGGGAAACAAACGATGTGTTGAAAGTTTCCTTGCTCACGCGTTCAAAAAATTCAAAGAAGCAGGCATTGAAAAAGAGCAGATTGAGATCAAGGACGTTACAACTATGCTGAATGTCGGCAAGGCAATTGTGGAAGAGGCTCAAAACGGCGATTACGGCACGGTGGTCATCGGCAGGCGGGGCATCAGCAAGGCTTTCTATATGGGGAGTGTGTCTCAATATGTTCTCGATAATATGTCGAACCGTGCAGTGTGGCTTTGCGGTTGAAAGCGGGGTTCGGGGTACTGGGTTCGGGGTACTGGGTTCGAGGTACTGGGTACGATGATGTCAGAGATAATCCGCGATAATCCGCACCCCGAACCTCGCACCTCGCACCCCGAACCTTTTATCCAGGAGACTTTTTATGGAAAAAGAAGAGCGGTACGCGCTGATTATTGTTGACATGCAGAATGATTTTGTGCTTCCCGGTTCGCCGGCATCTGTGGCCGGAGCATACAAAACCATTCCCAAAATCCGCGAAGCATTGGATATGTTCAGAAAGCTCCGATGGCCCGTATTTCATGTGATACGCGAATACAGAGCCGACGGCAGCGATATTGAAATCACCCGGCTTAGAGGATTCCGTGAAGAAAAACCTTACTGTGTTCCGGGTACAAAAGGCTCTGAAATCGTAGAAGAACTGAAGCCGGTTCCCGGAGAATACCGGATTGTGAAAAACCGCTTCAGCGGATTCATGAACACGGAGCTTGATTTTATGCTCCGAAGATTGGGCATCATTCAGATTGCTGTATGCGGAACCCAGTATCCGAACTGCATCCGGACAACGATATTTGACGGAGTCTCACACGGATATGATGTCAGCCTTCTGACCGATGCAACGTCTGCACAGACCCCGGAAATTGCCGAAGCAAACATCCGGGATATCGCCAATATCGGCGTGAAATGCCTGACTGTTGCCGAATTTGGGAAGGAGGTTCGGGGTTAGAGGTCAGAGGTTCGGGGTCAGAGGCATCACAACCCCTGACCCCAAACCACTTACCTCTGACCCTCACTTAAAAAATGGACATTTCTCTGAATCCCAATCCATCATTGACTATAGAAGCCGAATTTCAGCAGGCTGTTCAATTCCATCAATCGGGCAGGCTGGAACAGGCTGAGGCAGTATATAAAAAAATCCTTGAGATATTATATCCGAACCATCCGGACGCCCTGCATCTGCTCGGCGTGATTTCTCATCAGCAGGGAAAAAACGAGGCGGCAGTGGAACTTATAGCCAAAGCCATTGCAGTCAATCCCGTAAATCCGAATTACTACAACAATATGGGCGCATCGCTCAGAGATATGGGCAGAACAGAGGAAGCTCTTGCCTGTTACCGGAAAACCGTGGAATTGAAACCGGATTATGCCGAAGCCTACAATAACATGGGGAATGTGTTGAGGGATCAGGGAAAAACCGCCGAAGCTGTTGCCTGTTATCAGAAATCTCTGGGGTTGAAACCGGATTTTATGACTGCATACAACAATCTGGGGATAGCCCTGAAAGAGCAGGGAGAATTGGATGAAGCAGTTGTCTGGTATCAGCGGGCTGTTCAGTATAGTCCGAACCTTGGCGATACTTATAGGCGAATAGCTCATCTGCTCTGCGATCAGGGCAAAAGAGATGAAGCAGCGGCATATTATCGGAAATCTTTGGATATTCAGCCCAACCCCGGTATCGAAGTCAAAAAAGCTTTGATGATACCCGCAATCGGTAAATCCAAAGAAGAGATTCTATATCACAGGAAACGCGTGATCGAGGATATCGAAGCTTTGGAAAAAAGAGGGCTTCGATTGGAAGACCCGTATCAGCAAGTGGGAACTCCCAATTTTTACTTTGCTTATCACGGCTTGAATGACAGAGACATTCAGAAAAGGATAGCGGAATTTTATATCCGAATCTGTCCGGAACTCGAAAGCAATCTGTCGAAATCCGCAAGCTCCGGAGATAAAATCCGGCTCGGTATTGTCTCAATTCATCTCTATCATCCTTCTCAGCAGACTGTCGGAAAACTGACTCACGGCATCATAAAGAATCTCTCCCGTGAGAAATTCCATATCACCTTATTCTATTTCTCAGGCGGAGACAATCGCCGGACCAAAGAGTTCGAAGCCGATGAATTTGTTATTCTCCCGAACAATCTGAAATCGGCACGCGAGAAAATCGCCGGGCAGTCATTGGACATTGTCTTTTATCCTGATATCGGCATGGACGGACTGACCTATTTTCTCGCATTTTCACGCCTTGCGCCTGTGCAGTGCGTGACATGGGGACATCCTGTTACTACAGGGATTCCGAATATGGATTACTTTATCTCATCGGAATTTCTGGAATCGCAGGACGCGGATGAGCATTATTCGGAACGCCTTATCCGTCTTAAACGGCTGCCGGTGTATTACTATCGCCCGGTGCCGCCGTCAAAAAGAGCTTCACGCAAAGAATTCAATCTTCCCGAAGACTGCAATCTCTATGTCTGCCCTCAGGCTGTGTTCAAATTTCATCCGGATTTCGATGCGGCTCTGGGGGCTATTTTGCGGCGAGATAAACGGGGCATCTTAGTCTTTCTAAAAGGTTCGTACAATCACTTCACCGAACTGATACAGGAGCGTTTCAATCGCGCTTTTCCCGATGCCATAGACCGGGTGCGCTTTATCTCATTCATTCCTCATGACTATTTCTTATCGCTCCTGATGCTGGCTGATGCCCTGATTGATCCGCCTTATTTCGGCGGCGGAAATACAACCTATGAGTCATTTGCATTGGGACTGCCTGTTGTCACATGGCCCGGCCCTTTTATGCGCGGGCGTGTAACGCTGGGCTGTTATCAGCAGATGGGAGTCTCGGATTGTGTTGCCCACGATGCTCAGTCATATATTGATATTGCGCTCCGATTAGCCAATGACAAGGTTTGGCGAGAAGAAGTCAGCAGAAAAATCAGAGACAATTCGCATCACTTATTCGAAGATAGGGAAGCGATTCGGGAACTGGAGCGATTTTTTGAATCCGCGGTGAGAGAAGCCGATCAGCATCGGAAAGCAAAACTTCATCTGTCCGATGAGGAAATCGAAACTGAAATTAAAAAGGCTTTTCAGCATCACAGTTCCGGACAATTGCAGGAGGCTGAAGCAATTTGCGAAAAAGTGCTTGAAGTCAAGCCGGATCATGCGGAAGCACTGCATCTTTCCGGGGTCATTGCTCATCAGAGCGGAAGAAAATCTCTGGCAGTGGACCTGATTAACAGAGCCATTCGGAGCAATCCTCAGAAAGCCTGTTACTACAACAGTCTGGGTATTACTTTTCAGGATCAGGGACGGATTCAGGAGGCGATTGCCTGTTATCAGAAAGCCTTGCAAATCCGCCCGGCTTTTGTCGAGGCATACAGCAATATCGGATTTGCGCTTCAGGATCAGGGACGGCAGGAAGAAGCGATTCAATATTATCAGAAAGCATTACTAATCAATCCCGATGACGCGTCAGCCTGCAATGACATGGGAACTGCGCTTCAGGATTTGGGCAGAGTTGACGAAGCAGCAGCCTGTTATCAGAGAGCCTTGAAAATCAGGCACAATTATCCCGAAGCATACAGCAATCTGGGAAATGCCTTCAAAGAGCAGGGCAAATTGGATGAAGCGATTCTATGCTACAAAAAAGCCCTTGAGTTGAATCCGGATTACGCCAAAGCCTGCTGCTATCTTCTCCGTCAAATGCAGCAAACCTGCGACTGGAAAGACATTGCGGCATTGTCTCACAAACTCGACGCGCTCACGGAAAAGGAACTGCAAAACGGAGAAAAAACCTCTGAAAGCCCTTTTATGAATCTGGCGAGGAGCATGAATCTGTCTCACAATCTTGCGGTTGCAAAATCTTGGGCTAAATCTGTTGCAAAGCCCATGAAACAGTTGAATATTTATTTCTCATTCGAAGACAGAAAAATCGCTCGTCAGAAAATCACTTTGGGCTATATTTCCGCGGATTTCCGCAATCATGCCGTATCTCACCTCATGCGGAGAGTGTTCGGGCTGCATAACCGAAATGAATTCAATGTGTTTTGCTATTCCTACGGCGTGAATGACGGGAGCAGTTACAGAAAACAGATAGAAGCGGATTGTGACCACTTTGCGGATATTCGCCCCTTGAGTTATGCGGACGCGGCAAAGCGCATCTACGAAGATCAGGTGGATATTCTCGTAGAACTGACCGGACACACCAAAGACGGCAGATTGGAAATTTCTGCGCTCCGACCTGCGCCGATTCAGGTGATTTATCTCGGGTTTGCAGGCACAAGCGGCTCGGATTTTTTTGACTATATCATCACAGATCGAATCGTTACGCCGCCGGAACACGCCGAATACTACACCGAAAAATTCGCCTATATGCCGCATTGCTTTCAGGTCAATGACAATATGCAGACCATTTCGGATAAGCAATGGAAAAAGGCGGATTTCGGGCTGCCTGAAGACAGTTTTGTTTTCTGCTCGTTCAATCACGGCTACAAAATAGAGCCGGTGATGTTCGAGGTATGGATGAGCATTCTCCGGCAGGTTCCGAAAAGTATTTTATGGCTGCCGAAAAAGAGTGAAACCGGCATGAAGAATCTGCGAAGAGAGGCGCATGACAGAGGGGTTGATTCGGGCAGACTTTTTTTTGCCGAAAGGCTTCCCACAAAGGACGACTATCTCTCGCGTATCCGCCTCGCAGATTTGGTTTTAGACACCCGGATTTACAACGGACATACTACTACGAGCGACGCCTTGTGGGCAGGGGTTCCGGTCATAACTTTGCAGGGGAGTCATTATGCCTCGCGGGTGGCATCGAGCATTCTGAACGCAGCAGGTCTGCCTGAATTAGTCACGCATCATATCGAAGAGTATGAACAGCTTGCTGTGCGGCTGGGGAATACGCCGGATGAATTGAAAGCTCTGAGGATGAAGCTTGAAACCCGCCGTCTGAGCGCGCCGCTGTTTGATACAGAAGGATTTGTGAGGAATTTGGAGAAGGTCTATAAAAAGATGTGGAGCATCTTTTCCGCGTAATATTCAGGGCAGCCATCCGCAAAAACAGCGAGTCGCTCCCGAATAAAAGCCAAATCCGGACGGACCGGCGGTTCATAATGCAGGCAGTATCTGCAACCCGCAACCCAACCCGCAGTGTTTTCCGCCCTCAGCTACAGCTTTTAAGATAAACGTGAGTTCGACATAAAAAATGATTGATTTTTAATATTGTCAGACGGATATATTTTCCTCGTTCCCAAGCCGGGGCTTGGGAACGAGAAAAAATTCGGATTCCACGAGAGTGTCGGGCAGCCCCGCACAATTGACCGGAACAAAAGGCTTTTCCCGTCTCGGACTCAGATCGTGAACCGCTCTTGCGGCCAGTTCTTTTCCCACGCCGGATTCTCCCATAATCAGCAGGGTCCATGGGAATCTTGCAATTTTGCGGATACGGGCTTTCAGTTGCTTCATCATTCCGGAATCGCCGATGATATTTTCTGCAAATCTCATTTTTTCATGATTCTCAGGGTTGTTTCGGTGAGGGTTTGAAAATTATAAAAAATTCCCTCTCTCACAGACAAAGAGAGAGGGAATAAATACAATCTCGGTGAATTACGGAACTGACTTGCTGCTCACCGCCGGCATAATATCGAGAATGCCGATATAGCCGTCTTCGTCCAGATCGTAGAACGGATCATAATCTTCATCTCCTTCGACGGCATTCCATCTTGAAGAGACTTTGCCGATATCGCTGTCGTCAGTCTTTCCGTCACCGTCAAAGTCATAGTAAAGCAGTTTGCCGTCTTCGGAAACCGGTGTCTCAAACTCTCCGACAGCAATTTCCATTCCCTTGCCATCTGAAGATACCGACACTTCCGCCCGAAGAACCCGATGTGCATTGATCCTTATGCTCTTTGTTTCTTCTGACAGAATCTCAGTTTCTCCCCGATGTCCTCTGACAGTGCATGAGAGCGTTTCATCTTTTGCGCCGAGCAGCACAATGCGATATTTGCCCTGGTCCGGCACATTCAGAAAAAGGGACCGATGTCCGTTTTCATCAGGGTAAAATGCTGCGCCCGGAATGGAAACCCCGTCTTTGCCGCAGAATCTGCCCTGACTGTCATAGAGTACAAGATCGGCCCGAGAACCCTCAAGACTTACAGACATCCGCAGCGTGTCTGGTTTTACGGCTGTTCCGATATGCTCCGATATATCTTCTGCCACCCCGCCGATGTTTCTCCAATCTTTAGCCGGGTCTATCAGATCATCCAGGAGCGGCAGACATACTTCGGCACCGGCAATCTGAAAGATAAAGTCATTGTAATCCCTGTCGCTGTTCATAAAATTCATGTCTTCATAAATGAAGGCATTGCCTGAACCGTCTATATCCGCCAACTGACCGATATACATTCCGTGATCCGGATTTACGGAGGCAAGAGAAAACAAGGGCATTTTCTGTGCCTCGCCTGTATCCAGATCATCGTAAAGCGACTGTAACGTGGCATTCGGAACCAGTATTGTCGCAAACTTATCCCCGGGCTTCATACGAAAAGTCTTGGCTTGG
>DYRK01000166.1:7562-10603 GCA_020718785.1 Desulfatirhabdium butyrativorans
AACCAGTATTGTCGCAAACTTATCCCCGGGCTTCATACGAAAAGTCTTGGCTTGGGCGTAAGGTCCGCTGTTCCAGTCCCGGGATTCGCCGAGAGAACCGGCGAATTTTGCACCTTCTGCCGGATCGGAGATGACAACAAAACCTTCTTCGCTTTGCGATAATGCCCGTCTTGCAGCTTCTTTTATGAATTTCGGAGAATTCGGCTCAAGGTCAGCCATTCCCGTAAGACTGAATATGCCGAGTTCGCCTTTGTACATTCCGCCGTCATAGAGCCAGTCCGCTTTGACTTCGCCGGCTTCGCCCACAGTGAAAACACCGGCTTCATAGACCTGAACAGTCCGGGTTTCCGAAGCAGTTTTGTTCAGAGCATTCGTTGCCGTAACTTGGATACGGTTGGCTCCGAGTGCCAGAACTGCCGAGGTGCTGAAAGAAACCTCATTGGGTCTGTCAGGATTGTCCCTGCGCGTAAATGCCACAGGATTTCCGTTGACAGACACACCGGTCACGCTGTTTTCATCCGTGACTGTACCGGATACCTCAATCTGCTCACCGGCAGCACTGTCACACACGCTGTAGGATGCCGGGCTTTCCAGGGTCACAGTCGGCGCACCTGCCTCAAATACTTTGCACGCGCCGGCAACGACATAGATGGTCTGCTCACCGAAAGTCACATCTGTTCCGTCCGCGGCTGTAGCTCTTGGAATGACTGTGTATTTGCCGGGCAGCGCAATAAAAGTGACTTCTCCTTCAGTGCTTTCCTCGGGACGGCCGTAAGCTTTGATGGCGACATTCGCTTTTCTTTCCGCATCATCCGAATTTCCGCCGGTGATATAAGGACTCTTGAGCCTGCCGCCGCCTTTCACATAGAATTTAAAGGTGACCGCACCGGTTTCATAGGAGAAATGATGATCGGCGACCGTCTGTCCTGCTGTCAGAGACGGAATATCTTTGTCCGATTCGAAAAGTAGGTTTGAAGACATCCGCGGATAGTCATCTATAGATAATGAGGCATTGACATATCTCGGATTGTCCGCATCGCAAAGTTTGCATTCGGCATTTTTGAAATGCAGACTGACGGTATAAATATCCCAGTTACCCTCGGACAAAATCAGATCATAGGTGCCGTCACTGATATTCACCTGATCGCGGGACCATCCCCCGTCAGCGGAACCTTTGACGCCGTTTCCTGTGATAAACGTATCCCAGCAAGCATCTTCAGGAATGGTCACAACTGTCCGTTCTCCCATTGTGATCTGTCCGTTCACAAAGGCAGTCTTTGTTTTTACATCCGCGATCACATCCTTTTCCGCTCCCAGATTTATTCCTGTTTTAGCATTTGCATAAGGATGATAAAAATGATCGTCATATTGGCTGTCCCCGTTTTTTCTGTAATTCAGATAAGTCCGAGCCCAGAAATCGTGGACACCGCACTGAAGCCCTTCAAAAGAATAGTCATTGCCGTTAATATCCTGATTTCTGAAGGTTGCGCCGTTTACCTGAACCCACTGATGATGAACCACATCGTCTTTCAGTCCCATCAGTTCGACATTTCCGCTGACGGAGCCGTAACAGGGCGGACTGCAAGGCGTCGGAAGCAAATCCCAGTTTACAGCCGTTTCACTGCCTGCGGCAATGTCCGGATATCGGGCTTCCAGTTCATACACCCATCCGTCTGTCATATAAACCGTGCCGAAAACTTTGACAGCGGCATTCGGCTGTACCGGAAAATGAATTTTTCCGTCAGCACTGATCGGAATATTGCTTTCGACAAAATTCCCGCCGGAGTTCAGTCTTGCATAAAGCTTTCCCCATGACAGAGTTTTACAACCCACAGATACCGTGCCGGTGATATATCCCGGCGGTTTCAGTTCAAAATCCAAAGTCTGCGTAGCCGCGTAACCGACATTGACGTACTGATCTTTGAAACGCAGATAATAATTTTTGTCTCCGTAATAAACATAGCAGGAGACTTTATATTCCTGCGTTCCGCCGGTTTTCCATACTTCATCGGGAACATGCAGCGTGAGATTGTAGGTTCCGAGTTCGGGCCCGATCCAGGTTTCGCCGTAAAGAGCATTCCCCGCAGCATCTTTTCCCGATGCTCTTATCATTGCTTTCCATACAGTTACCGTATTTTTGCCGACATCTCCGATGGATACGTTTCCATTGACATATCCCGGGTTCAGCGTGACATTCCCTTTGGTTTCATCAGCCGGCGTTACCGGTGTTCCGTCCTGAGCAAAGACACCTGCCGGTGTGAATAAAGCCATTGCCAGAAGCAAGGCAGCCAAACATGACGAAATTATCTTTACATTTTTCATTGTTAATTCCTTTCTCAGATTTATTTTATCGAAATCTGATCATAAATTAAGTGCTTTTAGGATCAACATATTGACAATACTCCGCATTAATAAAAATTTTTTCTTTTTCACCTCCTCTTTTCGAATCATCAAAGGAAAGTGCAGCCGGATCGCTTCGCGGCTTTGTTTTTCCTTTCTGTTCCCTTATACAAAACAGAGAGGATATTTTTTACATGCGGTTGAAAAAAAATCGGAAAAATTTACAGGGAGAAGATTGCTTGGCTGGGATGAGGGCATGTCACCGACATGCCCCTACGGTTGATGTATTCGGATGGCAGGGCATGTCACCGACATGCCCCTACTGTGTGATAACGCTGTGTCAATGCTTTCAGAAGATTTTCTGAAATGTTCTGAGAAGCAGTTCTGCCGGTTTTCATTTTCTCAACTGAGGAAAAAATGACTTCTCCGGTTTCTGTATCAAAGAGCCGCATCAGCACAAAAGACTGAAAAAAAGAACGCTCGGTTTCTATCAGCAGCATGAGCTTTGCGTTCAGCAGATTCGGATACAGCCGGTTTTCAGCACCTGTCAGAGAGGATAAAGCGATGTTCAGTTCTTCCAGTATGAGGTTAAATTCCCGGCGTTCTGCGATTCTGATATGGGGACAGCGGGATTTTATCTCCTGAATCAGAGCTGAGGAAATCATGCCTTCTTTTCCCTGAGAATATGCGCTTTTTACCGA
>DYRK01000859.1 GCA_020718785.1 Desulfatirhabdium butyrativorans
CGCTCTTCTCGAACCGGGCGAGGCTGTTGAAATTACGGTCAGCGGGACTGTCGGAGATGTCCGGTTCACAGGCAAAGATACCGTCAGAGTAATCGGCAAAAAGAACGAAAAGAAAAAAGTTGAAATACCTTCATGTTATGAAATACGGAATACAGACAGGGTTTATTTTTACCACCTGAATCATCTGGGAACCCCGCAGGCTATAACGGATGAAGAAGGCAATATTGTCTGGCAGGCGGATTATAAGCCCTTCGGCGAAGTTGTAGTGACAGCTTCATCTGTGGAAAACAATTTCCGCTTTCCGGGGCAGTATTTTGATGAGGAAACCGGGCTGCACTACAACTGGCACAGATATTATGACCCGGATACGGGAAGGTATCTGACGCCGGATCCGATTGGGCTGGCAGGCGGGGTGAATCTTTATGCGTATGCTCTGAACAGCCCGGCCTGCTTTGCCGACCCTGACGGAGAAAGTCCGGCCCTGGGATTTCTGGTTGTGGCCAGTGCGTACTACCTTCTGACAAATCCCGATGTCGCCAACGCGCCTGACCCCTGTGACAAGCTCCACGATTCATACGGTGCCGAAAAAATGGTCGGTGAGGGAGTTGTCGATATTATCGCTGTCGGCATTCTGTCAAAAGTGATAAAAATTTTTTCAAAAAGTAAATTATATCGGGGCGTACCAGGCGGACCGACAGAAAAAGCGAAGTTGGCAGAACAGGGAATAGTCAAAACAAGGGGCACAGATATTCTTAAAGATTGTCTGAAATTTTAATCCTGACATATGAAGCCTTTTTTGACACGGAATAAGGAATTCGTCATGATGCAGGAGCCGGTTTTAATTCGTTTTTATATTTCTCAGCGCCGCCTATTTTGGTTAACTCATGGATAATATGTGCATTTTTTCTGTCTGCAGGGATATTTGCAACTTTCTGCTGCTTCGCGGCTGTGGTTCCGTCTTCTCCGACCCCCGGAAGACCGGACTGCAGCAGAATGTAAGCGCAGTATACAAGGTATTATATCTTTTTACCGATTGAAACAGAATTTTATGGTATTTGAAGGTATGGAATACCATATACAGAGGTCGGAATGAAAATAACAAGATCATCAAAAACAACGATAAAATTTGCAACGGCGAAAAAACAGGAAATATTATGCAACATCGGCTTTCATTTTATGACGGAGTCTGACAGGCGCTGCCGCTTTTTTCCGAATCCTTAAATTCAGCATTTCCACAAATATGGAAAATGCCATGGCAAAATAGATATATCCTTTGGGAATGTGCATATCGAGACCTTCACCCATGAGCGATATCCCCACCAGCAGAAGAAAGCTCAATGCCAGTATTTTGATGGTGGGATGCCCTTCCACAAAGCTGCTGATTGATCCGGCAAGGAACATCATGAATATTACGGCAATGATAATTGCCGCCACCATCACGCCGAGCCTGTTCGCCAGGCCGATTGCGGTAATCACCGAATCGAGCGAAAACACGATATCCAGCAGCATGATCTGAATAATAGTACCGGCAAACGAAACGCCGGCTCCCTGAACCTGCCGGGACTCATGATCTTCTTCGCCTTCGAGATTTCCGTGTATTTCCAGCGTGCTTTTACTCAGCAGAAACAATCCGCCGCCGATAAGAATAAGGTCGCGGCCCGAAATCTCTTTTGCCATGAACGTAAACCAGGGTTCTGTAAGCCGCATTATCAGCGTTATGGAAAACAGCAGGGCAACGCGGGTTATCATAGCCAGCGCAAGCCCTATGACGCGCCCCTTTGCCTGCTGTTCTTTGGGAAGTCTGCCGGCAAGAATCGCAATGAAAATGATGTTGTCAATGCCCAGAACGATTTCAAGCGCGGTAAGCGTCAGCAATGCCATCCACAAACTCGGATCTGTAAGCCATTCCATTATCGTCTCTCCGAAACTGTTTTTATTTATTGACAGATACTCACACGGTTTACAAAAAACAGACTGAGGGTGTACCGTGCAAGTATCGATAATATATTATATCGGTTTGTAATAGTCAATATTTTTTAAAAGCAACGCGGAAACGATTTGCAAAATCGTTTTACGGCAGGTTTTCCTCGTTCCCAAGCCCCGGCTTGGGAACGCATCTGCGCCCGAAGCCCCTGCTTCGGTCCGTCTCCCGTCACGGGAAGCCGGGGA
>DYRK01000860.1 GCA_020718785.1 Desulfatirhabdium butyrativorans
CCCCGGCTTCCCGTAACCTGCCGTCTGCGGTTTGAATGACCCGAAGCCGGGGCTTCCGGTACAATTGCGTTCCCAAGCCGGGGCTTGGGAACGAGGAAAAAAAAACGGCTTGCAAAGCCGTTTTACCGTTCCCAAGCCCCGGCTTTTTTCTCGTTCCCAAGCCCCGGCTTGGGAACGAGGAAACAAGAATATATCAGGCTATTGTTTTTTTCAAGCAAACAGCATCGGATTATGAACAGCCGGGGCAGATTACCTCGACGGTTATTTTCGAAGCCTCGTCTTTTCTGAGGGTCAGATGATATCCTTTGACCTTGACATCTATGGAACCGCCGGCAGGGGGAACGCTTTCCACCTCGATAATGCTTCCCGGGCTTACCCCTATTTCAGCCATCCGGCTGATGATTCCGCCGCGGCCCTTTATTTTCAGAATTTTTCCCTTCTGACCGGGCGCCAGTTTTCCGAGAAAGGTCTCCTGGGATTCATCATCAAGATGTTCTTTCTTTTTTTTCATGTCATCAAGGCATCGGCTGATACAGATTTCACAGTTTTCATAAGGAACCGTATTGTCAGGAATTTTTTCGCAATGGTTCCGGAATTCTTTCACCCAGTTTTCACCGCTTCTTGGGCAGGATTCCACAAATTCCATAAAGCGGATCAGGCGGTCCAAAATGATGCGCGAAAGCGCGTGTTCCATTTTGCAGGCAACATCTTCGGCTTCTGATTCGTCAATGTAAAGAACATTGACAAAAAAATCACGCAGGGCTTCGTGTTTTCTTGCAATATCTTCGGCAAGCCGCGTTCCCTCGGTTGTGAGG
Source organism: Desulfatirhabdium butyrativorans (assembly GCA_020718785.1). Taxonomy (GTDB): domain Bacteria; phylum Desulfobacterota; class Desulfobacteria; order Desulfobacterales; family DYRK01; genus DYRK01. The sequence continues at coordinate 816 of DYRK01000860.1, forward strand.
GTGATGACATCATAAGGTGCGTAATTTATAAATCCTTTTTCCGCCAAAACACGGAGCGCGCCGGTCACCGAAGAGTTGTTCACATTCAGACGCTTTGCAATATCTTTGCCTCTGACCGCCTGTTTTTCCGCAATGATATGAAAAATGGCTTCAAGATAATCTTCGAGGCTCGCGCTCAGGGTATCGTGCTTTGCCATATCGGGTTCCTTTCATGTCCGGTAACAGTTTGGGGATTCAAAGGCGTATTTATGCCGCGGATATACCGAATTCTGAATTATAGATATGATTTATTTTTTATTCAAGAAATATATTCCGGTCATGAAAGCCCGGCATTGAAACAGGGTCAATTGTGCATTATTTTTGATATTCAGGAGGATTAAATTCAGACAGGATACGGAGGACAACTGTGATACAGAAAATTATTTCCGGAGGTCAGCCCGGCGTGGAGCAGGCAGCGCTCGATGTCGCGCTCAGGATGGGAATTGACTGCGGGGGTCTGATACCCACATGGCGCAAAGAAGAAGATGAAAGCATTGTTGAAAAGTATAATCTGGAGGAAATGCCCAATACCAATTATGCCCGGACCACCGAGCAGAATATATTGGATTCGGACGGAACCCTGATCATTTCCCAGGGTGATATTCTGGCAAGTTCCGCATTGCACCGAAGGCTTGCGGAAAGATATCAGCAGCCCTGGCTCTATATTGATCTCAACAGAATCGTCGCGTTTCAGGCAGCAGAGAAAATCGTTTCATGGATTGCCGAAAACGAGATCGAGATTCTGAATGTCACGGGAAGGCATGAGGGTATCGGTCTGGAATTGTACAGGATTGCTTCGGAGATTATGGAAACGGTTTTTCACCTGCTTCTTATCCGCAGCGCATACCGGTCCCTGTCTGATTCCATGCAGAAGGATTCGAACAGTCTGAAAGCAGTTGCCGAAATTCCGCAGACGGTGAAACAGGCTGTCGAAATTCTGCTTTCGAGATTATCGTTTAAGGAAAAAACGAAAATTGCCAATATGTCTGAAAGCGATCTGGAAAAACTCAGCCCGTCTTTGGGAATATATATCAAAAACGAGTTCAGACTATGGCAGGGAAACGAAGAACTGGAAAAAACTTCGCGTGAGATTTCAAAAGACCCGGCAGAAGATTCTGCATCCGTCATTATCAGGGCATTATGGAAAAATCTGCAGCAGTCTGACAAGGTATTGCGCGTGGTCAAATAGCCATAAATCCGGAGTGCAAAAATAGAGCGCAGCGATTTTTTGCGCTGTGCAAAAAATACACTCCGCTCTATTTTTTTTCTCGTTCCCAAGCCCCGGCTTGGGAACGCACTTGCCGGGGAAGCC
>DYRK01000004.1 GCA_020718785.1 Desulfatirhabdium butyrativorans
TAGGGGCATGTCGGCGACATGCCCTGCCTCTGATTAACACACAATTTTTAAAAAATAATCAGAAAAAATAATTCCGTAGGGGCATGTCGGCGACATGCCCTGCCTCTGATTAACACACAATTTTTAAAAAAAATAAAGGGCATGTCGCCGACATGCCCCTACAAAAGGAGGAAGAATGAAGAAAATTTTTTTTGCATTGGCAGGTCTGCTGATTGCTGCCGGGTTCTTTGCCCTTGACGCAAAGGCAGAAGACAAAGTGATCAAAATGTCCACTACTACCAGCACCCAGTCTTCGGGACTTCTGGATGTGCTTCTCCCTGAATTGAAGAAAGATACGGGAATTGAAGTCAAAGTCTTTGCCAAAGGAACAGGTGCGTCTATCCGTGACGGCATAGACGGCAATGTTGATGTTATTTTTGTCCATGCCAAAGAGCGGGAAGAAAAATTTGTGGCAGACGGATATGGCACAAAGCGTTATGCAGTCATGCACAATGACTTTATCATCGCGGGTCCTGCAAAAGACCCCGCGGGGATCAAAGAAGCAAAAGATGCTGCCGAGGCATTGAAAAAAATCGTCGAAAGCGGAGCAATGTTTGTCTCCCGAGGCGATGACAGCGGAACCCATACCAAGGAGCAGGAATTGTGGAAAGCTTCGGGGCTTGAACTGGAAACCGTTAAAAAGCCTGTAGTCAAAGAGGATGGGAAAGAGCAGGAAATCAGCTTTGTCTATCCCAAGACTATGGGAAAAAATTATGTTTCCATCGGGCAGGGAATGGGCAAAACCCTGACTTTTGCCGATGAAAAACAGGCTTATACGCTGGCGGACCGGGGAACTTATATCAATTATAAGCTCGGACGCAAAGAAGGGCTTCAACTGGAAATTCTCTCCGAAGGAGATTCCCGGCTTTTCAATGCTTACGGGGTGATTCCGGTCAATCCCAAGAAATTTCCTCATGTGAAATACGATCTTGCCGAGCAGTTTGCCCAATGGCTGATTTCCGAGAGAGGGCAGTCGGTGATCGCTCATTATCAGGTGATGGGAAAGCAGTTGTTCTATCCTGACGCTATTCCTGATGTTAAATAAGAGAGACTTTTTCTCGTTTTCTTGTTCCCAAGCCCCGGCTTTCTTGTTCCCAAGCCCCAGCTTGGGAACAAGAGTGCATAAGATTTTACTGCTTCTGCCGGATACTGGATTTCACCAGATCACGCACTTCGTTCAGCAGAGCTTCCTTTGTGTATGCCCCTTTCTGAAGAATTTTCTGCACCCGGCCGTTTAAGCGCAGACGATCTTCCTGTGAGATGTCTTTGGCGGTGATGACTGCCACGGGAACAGACCGCCATGTCTCATGCTTCCTTATTTCATTTACAAACTGAAAGCCGTCCATCTCCGGCATCATCAGGTCAAGCAGAATCAGCGCGGGTCGGATTTCGCCAAGACGTTCCAGCGCAGTCCGTCCGTTCTCGGCTTCGGTCACTGCCCAGCCTTCTTTTTCCAGCATCCGCCGGAACATCTGCCGGGTAGCATTATCATCTTCCACCACAAGCACTGCGGAAGGCGGGGATTCGCTGCGGTATTTATGCAGAATCGAAAGCAGGCGGCTGCGGTCCACAGGCTTTATCATATATTCCGAGGCGCCCAGCGCGTAGCCCATGTTCCTGCTGTCTATAATAGTGAGCATAATCACCGGAATATCGGCTAATTCAGGATCGGACTTGAACGCGGTCAGCACAGACCAGCCGTCCATGCCCGGCATCATCACATCCAAAGTGACGGCATCGGGACGGAATTCTTTTGCAGCTTTCAGCCCTTCCTCGCCTCCTGACGCGGTTTCCACCCGGAAGCCTTCTTTGCTGAGAAATCGCTTCATCATATCCCGCACATTTCTGTCATCGTCAATGACCAAAACCGTGCTGGCGTTTTCAGGAAGTTCTTCAGCCGGCGATGACTCATCAGCCGGTTTCGTCCCGACCGGATCCGCAGATGTCTCAGGCTGAATTTCGGGGAGCGATACCGGAAGCCGGATAGTAAAGGCGGTTCCTTTTCCGTATTCGCTCTCTGCCCTTATGTCTCCGCCCATCATTTCACAGAATCGTTTGGTAATAAGCAAACCCAGACCGGTTCCCCCGAATTTCCGTGTGGTTGAGGCATCGGCCTGGGAAAATGCCTGAAACAGCTTTCCCATCTGTTCGGGAGTCATTCCGATACCTGTGTCGCTGACCCTGAAAACAATCTGTTCTCCGGTTTGGGAAATCTCCCGGCTGACGCTCAGGCTGATCGCTCCGTTTTCGGTAAATTTGGAAGCATTGCTAAGCAGATTGAAGAGTCCCTGCCGCACTTTGGTCATATCTGTGTAAAGAGTTCCTATATCTTCAGGGCATGAGACATTCAGGGTATTGTTATTTTTTTCCATAAGCGGATGAACCGTACTCACCACATCTCTGATCAGTTCACCGGCCTCGAAAGATTCGGGAAAAAGCTCCATCTTTCCGGCTTCGATTTTGGAAATATCGAGAATATCATTGATTAGAGAAAGGAGATGTTTGCCCGCGGACTGAATCTTCTGCAAATCAGGGATGGCAGATTCCAATGTGGCATCATCTCCCATGTCCTGGCCGTCTTCCACCAGCATTTCACTGTAGCCGATAATGGCATTGAGCGGAGTCCTGAGTTCATGACTCATATTTGCCAGAAACCCGCTTTTAGCCTGATTTGCAGTTTCGGCGGTCTCTTTGGCTTTTTTCAATTCTTCCTGAGCCTGTTTCCGCTCGGTGATTTCACGCCAGTTGACAATCATTCCGATCAGTTCGGAGTCTTTTGCCGGTTTGTTGGCAATACATTCGAAACTGAGCCATGCGCTGTTTTTATGCCGAAACTGAAATTCCACGGCTCGAATCAGACCGGGATGCTGAATGACTTCTGTAAAAACCGCCCTGACTTCCGACAATTCATCGGGATGAATGAAGTCATAAATTTCTGTTCCGAGTAATTCTTCTGCCCCGTATCCCAATACTCGTTTCACCGAAGGACTCTCATAGCGGATCACTCCGTCATCGTTTAAAATCATAATGACATCCGAAGCATTCTCGATGAGAGAACGGAAACGCTCTTCGCTGCGTTGCAGGACGGTCATGGTCTGCCGAAGTTCCGAGACCATTTTGTTGAAGGCGTCTGCAAGACTGCCGAATTCATCCTTTCTGAAAATAGGAATATAGGTTTCCAGATTGCCGTTTTTGATCCGTTCCGCGCCCTCTGCAAGCATCCGTAAAGGAGAAGTCAGTCTTCGGGTCAGAAGCAGCAGCGCAATGGCTGTAATGAAGAGAACCGTAAAAGCCAGAAAGGTGACGTAAGATTTGATCTGTCTGACGCCGCCGTAAACCTCATCTTCCGGATCCATTGCGAAAATATACCATTCCCAAGCAGGGAAGTAGTCATACATCATCAGATGCGTCACCCCCTTTGAGGAATAGACAAAATTACTTCTGTCGGAAAGTCCGAAAATATCGGCAGACAGGTTGAAATTGAGAAAAGAGGCAATTTCGGATATTCGGGACACCAGGAGCGATTCCGAAGAATCGTCCGAGGAGGGTTTTTCGCTGATAACATTTCGGAACCATTCCTCTTTTTTCAGACTGGTTCCTCTCAGAGAGGCATCCGGATGAGCGACGACAAATCCGTAGGCATTGACTACAAACATATATCCCTGTTTGCCTACGCTCACAGACTGCATGGCATCAATAGCGTCTGAACGTACCTGCTTCACCGCAATATCCGAATCGTCGATGCCGAGGTTTTTGATCATGTCTTGATGGTCTTGGGCAACTTTTACCACTTCTGCCAGACGACCCTCCAGCCATGCTTTGCCCAGACTGGTCAAAGCCTGATAAGAAAAAAAATAACTCATGCCTGCCGCGATGATCAGCGGAAAAATCACCAGCGGAAAAGTGGTCGCTAATATTTTGGTGTAAATCTTCATTTCTCAATTCTCACTTTTCAATTCTCACTTTCCTGCTCTTCTCCGTAATCAGCGGATAAAAAGCCGGGGAAGTGACAGAACTGTAGCCTAAGTCAAGAGAACGCCTGCGTGCATGAACCGGCTTCAGATAATGAATCGGATAGGCAATGCTATGGTCGAGAATTTTCAACTGGGCATAAGTCCAAAGTTTTATCTGTTTTTCAGGATTGACTTCCGCACGCGCCGCCTCGATGAGTTTGTCCGCTCCTGTATAATGGGAAAAATTGGCATCGGGTCTGCGCCCGGTTTTCACGGTGGCGTCTGAATGAAAAAAACGCGTCAGCACCGCATCCGCGTCCGGGCGCCAGGCAATGTAAATAACAAGAGGATTGGCATCCTGACGGATCAGCGAGTGCATGGAAGAATGAATCACGGCTCTGAGTTTGCATTCGATTCCTATGGCAGCAAGCTGCGCTTTCATGCTTTCATAATATTTACGATAGGTCTGTCTTTCGGAAGTCACAATTTCCAAAGGAAAACCTTGAGGATAACCGGCTTCTGCCATGAGTTTTTTGGCTTTTTCTGGATTTGCGGCATAATCCAGCCCGAACTCTCTGACTTTTTCTGTTTTCAGACCGCCGGTGAGATATTGCGCGGGAACAGGGGCATAAATATTTTCGACCACCCGGGTGCCGAAAGCTTCTGCAAATGACTCTCTTCTGAGCGTATAGGCTACGGCTCTGCGAATCCGGATATCATCGAAGGGATGAATTGAGGTATTGAAGTGAAGCATTACGGTTTCGCCGATGCCCTCCAGGTCAACCGCAATATCAGGGTCAACCGCAATATCAGGCAATTGCTCCATTTTCTCAATCCAGCGGGTATCGGCAATACCGTCAATCAAATCCAATCTTCCTGCTTTCAAACCCGCTTCCCGTTTGGCTATATCGGGCATAAAAAGGATTTCCACGCCTTCCAGCGCAGGACATCCGCGGAAATATTGAGGATAGGCTTTCAGGCTGATTTTTTCCCCCGGTTCAAGGCTTTCGAACATAAAGGGACCTGTTCCCACAGGAGAGATTTTGAACTGCTCATATCCCATGGTCTCGATTGCCCTTTTGCTCACGATAAAGCCGCCGCTGTATGTAGTAATACGTGGCATAAAAAGGGAGCGGGAGATCGGCTTTTCCAGAATGATGCTGACCGTATAATCATCATCTTTCTTTTTTTCTACAGACATTCCGCTATAGTCGCCGGCATATATGGGATTCACCGATTTGAAGGTTTTTTGCAGGGAAAAGACCACATCGTCTGGGGTGAGTTCATAGGGTTCAGTCATAGGACCGGGATGAAACATCACGCCTTTCCGCAAGTGAAATGTCCATAGCTGCCTGCCGCCGCTGATCATTTCGGGATCAGGAATATTTTCAGCCAGATCAGGTTCAATCTCCTCTGGATGTCCGGGTTTGCACCGGAGCAGACGGCTGAACATCATTTCCGCAACGCTGCGGTCCTGGGATTCGGCGGCAAAATGAGGGTCCAGCATTTCCATATCTTTTGCATCCATTGCAAAGCGCAGAATGCCGGACTGTCCGCATGAGGCTGAATCAGGCAGACACAACAATACCGCTGTCAGCAGCAGCAATATCAAAAAAAGAGTTTTATGTTTCATAGTCAGATTGATGTCTTTGAGAAGTTATGAATTTGGAGTACCTTCCTGGACTGTCTATAAAAGAAAGTGATCTGACTGTCAAGCAGCAATTCTCATTTTGAAAAACGGACTTGAACATTATCTGCGGAAACAGCCGGAATCTCCTTTTATGTAAAGCGGGTTTGAAACCCGCTTTAACGTGAGTTCGACATAAAAAATGACTGATTTTTAATATTGTCAGACGGATATATTTTCCTCGTTCCCAAGCCCCGGCTTCGGGCCGTCTCCCGTCACGGGAAGCCGGGGCTTCCCCGGCAAGTGCGTTCCCAAGCCGGGGCTTGGGAACGAGAAAAGCGCAGACAAAATAAAAAATCTCCCCCGGATTCACCGCATGACACTTTTTTTTAATCCCGTATTTATCCGGGAAAGATGTCATGCGGCAGATCAGGGAGAGATTTTTTTGAATTCAGACAGAATCGGCTTTTCAGCGGAGATGAGCCAGAATGTAAACGACTTCCGCCGTACCGATTTTTCCGTCTCCGTCCACATCCGCATTGAGATTGACGGTCTGAGGCGCAGAGATTGTGATTCCAGCCATAATTCCGAAGCGATTCCGTCCATAATCTGCAAGGCAAAAACCGCATCGGCAGCCTCGACCTTGCCGTTTCCGTCAACATCGCCGGGAAGTTTTCCGGTGCAGGCGCAGGTGCAGGTCAGCGTGTATGTCGCCGGACTGCCCGAAGCATTGTGATTCACGGTCAATGTCGCTGTTCTGAGTCCGGCAGCGGCAGGCGTGCACTGAACCGTGAGATTCTGAGCGGCTCCGCCGTCCGCAAGGGTCAGGGTTGCGGGCGTAACCGAAAAATCACCCGGGTTTGCGCCGGCGAGAGCATGGCCTGCAACTTGCAATTCGGCATTGCCGGTCTCGCTGACAGCAAGAGCCGTGCTGACAGGCGATCCGACATTTGCCGTTCCGACATTGACTGTGCTGCCGGGAGCCGGACTTGAACCGTAACCCGGAGTTGCCGCAGCCGTTCCCGTACAGTTCAGCGTGTATGTCGCCGGACTGCCCGAAGCATTGTGATTCACGGTCAATGTCGCTGTTCTGAGTCCGGCAGCGGCAGGCGTGCACTGAACCGTGAGATTCTGAGCGGCTCCGCCGTCCGCAAGGGTCAGGGTTGCGGGCGTAACCGAAAAATCACCCGGGTTTGCGCCGGCGAGAGCATGGCCTGCAACTTGCAATTCGGCATTGCCGGTCTCGCTGACAGCAAGAGCCGTGCTGGCCGGTGAACCGACCGCTGCTGTTCCGACATTGATCGTGCTGCCGGATGCGGGACTTGAGCCGTAGCCGGGAGTGCATGGCAGATCCGCACCGCTACAGTCTTCATCAATGCCGTTGCCGCAGATTTCCGTAGCTCCTGGATTAATAGCCGGGTCGGTGTCGTCGCAGTCCTCAACAGAAGAATACGAGGCACACGCCGCTGCTGTTGCATTGGAATCACATCCGGACACACTGCAATCTGAGGGAACAGATGTGAAGTAGAAGGCTAAAAAAGCCGACGGTCTGAGGCGCAGAGATTGTGATTCCAGCCATAATCTTCAGGGCAAGAATCGCATCGGCAAGCTCGACCTTGCCGTTTCCGTCAACATCGCCGGGAAGTTTTCCGAATAAAATAAGAATGTTATCAGATAAGCCGAAAAGTGATAATCCCCAGAACAATGAAACTGCCCCATGCGCTGAAAAAGCTTTTGTTGATATTGAGAAACTTCGAGGCTATTGTCTGAACCTAGCCTATGAAAGAGGCAAAAACCCGTTGTCCTGGGGCATAACAGTTTTTCTTCAAAACTCTTGCAAATCTCCGCAAATCATTGTATCATGTCTTTAAGACTGATGGACTCTTGATAATCAAGTCTTTTTGTTCCCGAAAAAAACTCAGGAACGCTATGTGATGGTCGGTGTCAGGTTCATAATCAGGTTTTAAAAAACTCGAATTTTAATAACTCACGTTACGCAACTGTCATTCCTGCTTTCGCAGGAATGACAGCGGGACGTCTGATTTACGTCCGGCTGCGTAACATCAGTTAATAAACCATAACTGATGATAACTGCAGGATACAATAATGATCACTGAAAAACAGGCAAAAGAACTCAGGAAACAGATTGAACGGAAGCCGTCTCTGGCTTGGGATGTGATGGACAAACAGGAGACAGATGAAGCCTTTAAGCTTGCAGAAAGATATAAAACTTTTCTGGACGCAAAGACAGAGCGGGAAGCTATGTCTGCCATCGTGAATGCAGTCGTAAAAAGCGGATTCAAGAATGCGGACGACAGATCCGAGGGCGGCAAATATTATAAAGTGCTTCGAAACAAAGCCGCTGCTCTTGCGGTTATGGGCAAAAAGCCGCTGTCCGAAGGCAGCCGGATTGTTGCCGCGCATATTGACTCGCCCCGGCTGGACCTGAAGCAAAACCCGCTTTACGAGGAAGTCGAACTGGCTTTCCTGAAAACCCATTACTACGGCGGTATCCGCAAGTATCAATGGCTTGCCAGACCTTTGGCCATGCACGGCAAGGTCGTAAAAAGCGACGGGATCGAATTCAATTTCATCATCGGCGAATCGGACAGCGATCCTGTGTTTACAATCGCAGACCTTCTGCCGCATCTTGCAGGAAAAGTGCAAAGCGATAAAAAACTCTCCGAAGCCTTTGAAGGAGAAAAGCTGAACATCCTTGTGGGAAGTCTGCCTTTGGGAAACAACAAGATCAAGGATCGCTTCAAACTCCACGTCCTGAATTATCTCTATGAGAAATACGGCATGATCGAAGAGGATTTCACTACTGCCGAAATCGAACTTGTGCCTGCGGGAAAAGCCAGAGATATCGGTTTTGATAAAAGTCTGGTCGGGGCTTACGGACAGGATGACCGGATATGTGCATTTACTGCACTCGAGGCTTTGCTCGGAACAAAAAAACCGGAATTTACCTCGGTAGCATTGTTTTACGACAAAGAAGAAATCGGCAGCGAAGGCAATACCGCCGCTCAGTCCCGCTTTCTGGAGGAATTTGTCTCTGATTTGTTTGCCAAAGCCGGTTCTGAAGCCAGCGAACGCATTCTGAGAAAAGCTCTGATCGCTTCCACGGCGATTTCGGCAGATGTCAACGGCGCATTGGATCCTGATTTTCAGGATGTCCATGACAAACGGAACGCTGCACGCCTCGGATACGGGGTCTGTATCACCAAATTTACCGGCTCCGGCGGAAAAGGCGGCGCAAATGATGCGAATGCCGAATATCTCGGTCTGCTCCGCAGAATTTTCAATGAAAACAGCATAGTCTGGCAGACCGGAGAACTCGGAAAGGTGGATATCGGCGGAGGCGGAACCATCGCAAAGTATCTGGCATCTTACGGCATGGAAATCGTTGACTGCGGCCCCGCGGTGCTTTCCATGCACTCTCCGTTTGAAATATCGTCCAAAGCAGACATTTACATGACCTTTAAAGCTTATAAGGCTTTTTTTGCAGCAAAATAAATAAATGAGGGTCAGAGGTGAGGGGTCAGAGGTTGCGACCCTTCACCTCTTTTAAATATTATGAAACTAGGAATAAAATATCTCGTTATATTGGTATGCCTGCCGGGGTTCTGCGGAATGGGTTTTGCGGGCGATCTGAATACGCTGAAGAAACTGATCGGAACTCAGGATTCCTTGCTGGTTGCGGATTCTCAGGGACAGATACTTTTTGCACAGAATGCGGATAAAAAGCTGATTCCTGCTTCCACATTGAAAATCCTGACCTCGCTGGCAGCTCTGCATTATCTTGGCACAGATTTCAGGTTTGTCACGGAATTTTATACGGACAGGGATTCCAACCTGAAAATAAAAGGATACGGCGATCCGGTTCTGATTTCGGAAGCCGTGTCGGAAATTGCCGAAAGCCTGAGTACAAAGCTCGGATCGTTCAATAATCTGGTGCTGGACATTTCCTATTTTGATCCGGCTCCGATTCCCGGAGTGACCGTCACGCTGAATCCTTATGATGCCCCGAACGGGGCATTGTGCGTCAATTTCAACACGGTTTTTTTTAAACGGGAACCGGATGGCTCTTACAGCAGTGCGGAACCCCAGACTCCGCTGCTGCCCTTTGCTTTAAAGAAAATAGCGGGATACGGGCTGAAACAGGACAGAGTAATACTTTCGCAGGAACAGGATGAGATCACTCTTTACGCCGGGGCTATGTTTGACTATTTCCTGAAACAGCATGGCATCCGAAGTGAGGGCGAGATAAGACTCGGAAAGGTTGACAAAACGGATAAACTTATATTAAGGCATTTGTCTAAGTTCTCACTTCAGGATGTTATTGCAAGACTGCTTGAATATTCAAATAATTTTATTGCAAACCAGACGCTTCTCGCCATAGGCGCAAAGGTTTACGGTGGTCCGGCGACTCTGGAAAAAGGGGTTCAGGCTGTATTGTCTTATGCAGCGGATGTCTTGAAACTGAAGGATATCCGCCTTGCCGAAGGCTCCGGTATTTCAAGAGAAAACCGGATTTCGGCAAAAGACCTGATGGTCTGTCTCGAAGCTTTTGAGCCTTACCATGCGCTCATGCGGCATCAGGGCAGAGAATTCTTCAAAACCGGCAGCTTGAACGGAGTCAAAACGCGTGCAGGCTACATTGATGACGGAGCCGGCGGTCTGTACCGTTTCGCGGTGATGGTCAATACCCCCGGCAAATCAGCAGATGCTGTCATGTCACGTCTGCTCAATGCCTTGCCGTAGGTGTGTAGAAAAAAGTTTCCGAATAACTGCATTTAAGCACACTACCGGACAATTTTTCAGACCGTTCTGCTGAAACGGACAAAAAACGGCTTGCAAAGCCGTTTTACAGTAAAACGATTTTGCAAATCGTTTCTGTTTCAGTCTGAATAAAATCAGAATGTTATGATTTTTTGTCCGGTAGTCTGGCATTTAAGTTATAATTCATGTTACGCAGCCGGTGCGTGAATTCCCCCTTCATCCCTTTCCAAAAGGGGAAAACGGCACTGATGCGTAACATGAGTTATAAGATAGTTAAAAATGCAGCAGCGGTCAACGATCATGAAATTCAGGAGTGCCATACTATGAACATTGAGAAAAAGGATTTTGACAAAGAGGCTGCCTCTTGGGACGAAAATCCGGCAAGAGTCAAGCTGGCAAAAGATGTTGCCGATGCCATATCCAAACAGATCATACTGACATCGGATATGAATGCTGCGGACTTCGGCTGCGGAACAGGGCTGTTGACCACCCTGCTGCAGCCCTTGGTCCGTTCTGTCGTCGGCATTGACAGTTCGCAGGGAATGCTCGATATCTTCAATACGAAGATTGCCAAGCTGAAGCTGACCAATGTCAGTTCTCTGCTTTTCGATTTTGACAAGGGCGATACTCTTGCAGGCAATTATGATCTGATTGTAAGCAATATGACTCTTCATCATGTCAGGGAAATAATACCTCTTTTCCGTCAATTTTATAACATCACTGCACCCGCCGGTTATCTGTGCATTGCTGATTTAGACTTGGATAACGGTCAGTTTCATGACAACAACACCGGTGTATTCCACTTAGGATTTGATCGGGCAGCACTGCACAGGATTTTTACAGATGCGGGCTTCGGTAATGTTCAGGATATTGCCGCGGCAGAAGTGGTGAAACCGACTCCTGATGGAAAAATGAGGCAGTTTACAGTGTTTCTGATGACCGGCCGTAAATCTCCTTGAACTATTCTTGCCGCCGTCATAATTTGCGCTTCTGTAAAACGCCCAAGCTGAAACAGACGCAAATCGTTTTTGCGGAGAAAACGGTCTGCGTCTGTTTTAAGCAGAGGCGTTTTACTGCAGTGTCCGAAAGCGCAGTTTATAACGGTGGGCAGTATATATATAACCTTATTCAGGAACAGCCGCCAAAATTCATCATCCCGAAATACCAGAGAATTATCATATCTCCGAAAAAGATGTAAGTCATTGCGCCGATAGACAGAAATGGACCGAAAGGAACAGCAAGTTTCATATCTTTACGGCTATGAACCATGATAATGATGCCGATAAGCGTCCCCACAGCAGATGCAACAAAAATGGTAAACAGTACGCCTTTCCATCCGATAAGAACGCCGATCATTGCCAGCAGCTTGATATCGCCGCCGCCCATGCCTTCTTTTTTGGAGACAAACTGATAGGTCACGGCAATCAGATAAAGACTTCCCCCGCCTGCCAGCAATCCCAGCAACGAGTCTTTCCATGTCATGCCCGGAATCGCAAAGGCAGCCAGAAAAAAAACGGGAATTCCGGGAATGGAAATAACATCCGGGATGATCTGATGATCCAGATCAATGTAGGTAATGACTACCAGAGTTATAATAAAGACATAATAAACAAGAGCCTCTCCTGTGAAACCGAACTTGAGAAATGCACAGACCGCGAACAGTCCGCTCATGAGTTCCACCATCGGATACCTCAGCGATATCGGAGTACGGCATTGACGGCACTTTCCCCTGAGCCAAATATAGCTCAGTATGGGAATATTATCGTAAAACCTGATACTGTAGCCGCAGCCGGGACATGAGGAAGGGGGATAGACAATGGATTTTGAAATCGGCACCCGGTATATGCAGACATTCAAAAAGCTTCCGATACACAGTCCGAATATGAAAACAAAAATCTCAATTCCGAGCATAAATATCTCCTCAGAAAAAGTGAGAAGTGAGAAGTGAGAATTGAATATTCACTTCTCACTTTTCAATTCTCACTTTCCTCCCCTGGCTTCAAGGGCAAGCTGTCTCACTTTGGCGATATCCTCATCCGTAAACACACCGTTTACACCGCTTATAGCAGCAAGTTTCATGCCGTGTCTGAGACCCATTTTATAAATTTCTCTCACCTTTTGCCATTCAATATCCCGACCGATGGTAAAATTCTCAAACCGCCCCTCCAAAGCCAGCACAATGGTTTCGGCAAGGCAGGCATAAACGACTCTCGGCGGCAGTCCGATACTCTTCATCTCCGGGTTTCCGGGCAGTTCGATTTCTCCGGATTCTATTACCAGCACATCAGGGCGTTTTCTCACATCCTCGGGCGAGAGATCCAGGGGTCTGGCAACATCGGTGATGACACACCCGGGCTTGACTTTTGTTATGTCTAAAACGGTTTTGCCCGCGCCGGAAGTTGCAGTTACAATCACATCCATATCGGGAAGAAATCTGTCGGCACGGGTTGAAAGATAGAGTTTGACTTCCGGTGTTTCCGTGAGAATAGATTCTTTTAATGCGAGCAGTTTTGCCATATTTCTGCCTGCCATGTAAACTTCCTCAAAAGCATACGCGAGCAATCGACAACATACTGAGCCGATAGCGCCGGTTGCGCCCATGACCATGGCTTTTGCCTTGATTTTTTTCCCGGGTTCGGTTTGGATCAGCCCTATACGGCGAACAGCATCTGCCGCAGCCCAGAGCGCGCCGGACGCGCTGTAGCTGTTGCCGGTAGTAATAGGAATATCTGCCAGCTTTGCTACCGTAACTCCGGAATCTCCTACTACTTTGGTGAAAGCTCCGAGTCCCATGATCTGCGCGCCCATGCGTTTTGCCATTTTAGCAGCCTGCAACAGACGCTTGTAGGTAAACTCAGGCTCATGAGACATCATCTGTTTCGGGGTTCCGCCCACGGTAATCAGCCAGCCTTCTGCTTCTACACCCGTAGGAGACTTGATGCCCGTGACTTTGGAGTAAACCCAGGGCGGAGCGTAAGCCACAACCTTTTCTACCGCGTCCATAAACGCGGGGGGTGTGACTTTGGACAGATATTTCACGGTCTTGTCTTTTTTCAGATATTCTTTTGAAAGCGGATGAATCACAAAAGCAAAACGGTTCACCCGTTTGGAATCTCCGGAAGGAAAGACGACTCGTGGATCCATGCGCTGTTCGCTGATGATTTCCAGAAAATCGTCATTCGTGATTTCCTCGGGAGGTTTTTCCAAAGCCGCCACAATCAAGGCTTCCAGCACATTGACTCCCACCACCTGCCGGAGTATTTTCGGGGTGGAGTCAATCACCACATTCACGCCTCTTTCTTTCAGAAAACGAATCTGATCATCATAAACCGTTGAACTGATGACAATTTTTCCGCCCAATTCTTCGATAGTGCATTTTTCCACATACTTGTAGAAGTCATAATACGGCACTACGATGATGTTTGCCTTCTGCATGGCTTTGCGGATGATGTATTCATTCCATTTCCGTAAAGGAATGACCGAAGAAGAAAGCTGTTTTCCGGGGAGCCATTTCAGTACCTCATGAGCCTGATTGGCGTATAAATCCAATTCGTTCAACGAATTGAGAAATTTGGAGATGCCGTTTTCCAGAACCGGATCTGCAAAAGTCAGATTTTCCGTGTATTCGGACATGACTTTGGACATGGAGTAATTGGTCATGCCTGAAAGAAATAACACTTTGGCATTATTGAAGTAGTTATTTCCGAATTTGAATTGAATGTGACGAAAAGACCATTCATGTCCGACTTTCCGCAGATTTTCTCCTGTCATTACAGGGGTACGAAGCCGGGAAGTCAGTTTTTTCAATTTCTCGGAAAGGTTTTGTCTCAGGTGTTCAGGTCCGATATCATAAGGAAATCTGATATGACCCAGACCCATGGCATCTGCTTCTTTATCCCAAAGGGACAAAAGATCGGCAGCTTTTTCCAGACTCCCGTCGGTTCCGATCCGCCGGATATAGAAATCCTGCCCCAGAAATTCCGTCTCAAACTCATAATCTCTCCCGCTCGGTCCCAGACTGATGCTTACTACTTGTTTCACGATATCCCCCCTATATAATTGATTATTGAGAAGTGAGAAGTGAAAAATAAATCACTTTCCATTTCTCACTTCTCACTCTTCACTTCTCACTCTTCATTTCTCACTTCCTATCGCGTTTGCCGGACAGGCATTCATTGCCTCGGCACAGCGTTCCTCTTCCTCTGCACTTTCCGGCTGTTTACAGACATAGTTGCAGTCTGTTTCCAGTTCCTCATCCGAATCGGATCTGAAATTATCCGGAGCGATCTCGCTGCAAAGCATACAGCCGATACAGGCTTCGCTGACGTAGTATTTCCCATAAACATTGTTTTTGAATTTTCGTCTGTTATTACACATAAAAAAATACCGCAGGGACGGCAGCCGAATTATTTCTTTTTTTTCGTTCCCAAGCCGGGCTTCAATGCCTTTAAGTTAAAGAACTATCCGGATAAAGTCCGGCACAGCAGAGCGGGTTTGAAACCCGCTCTGCTGTATATGCCAAAATTTCATTTTAGCACTCCTCACCTTTAACTTAATGGCAGTGAGCCGGGGCTTGGGAACGAGAAATGAACCTCTCATGACATGACGAGATGTTCCAGTCCTTTTTCCCTGAGAAATTTGGGATACAACGCGTACGCGGGCTTGAGAATCGGCAACAGTTTGATAGTCTTGGGTACATTGCCTTTGGCAACGACCTGCCGGCGAGTCAAAGCAGAGACCAGATTGGCTTTTCCATGCCAGAATTTATGAGCAAAGTCCGCATTCATCGTCATGGTGACTTCCGGCTTACCGTCAAACTCACCCTTCTGAATCAGCAGTTCCTCTCCGGTAGCGTCAATGGTAATCACGCCGTCAGGGTTTTTGTAAACAAACTGGACACAGAGATTGCTCTTTTTCAATCCCGGGCCTATATCCGGATCACTCTTCAATTTCTCGTAGAAATTCACCAGCACATCATAAAGCATGTCAGTGTCTTTAAAGACATTCTTCATTTCCTTCGCGCCGAATTTGGCTGCCGAGGGACGGAGGTCTTCTTCTGTAACCGGAAGCGGTTCCGCCTTTGCCTCATACAGCTTTCCGATGATGGCAATGACATCATCTTTACGGGGTTCCACAGGATTATACAGCATGGAACCGTCTTCCATAGCGGTAGTTGCCAATTGTTCCAGTTTTGCCAGATTGTCGTCAATCCCTGCTTCTTTCAGATTCAGGGGCAGTTTTGTGAGATAAGCCAACTGGCGGTTCAATGTCCGTATTTTTTCGATACCGGCGCCGGCTGCCTGCTTTCGGACCCATCCGTCAATAAATCCCAGATTGCCGATGACTTTTGCCACTGCTCCCCTTGCTTTGAAGGATTTCATATCAAACCATTCTTTGGTATCGGAAGAGGAAAACAGGTTCTTAACTGCATTCAGACTGCATGATTTCAAAAGGCTTCGGCTTTCGTTGATGATTTCCGGAAAATCAATTCCCAGTGCGGCGGCAATGTCTGCAAACCGCTCGGTCTGGCTTTCCAGATTGTACTCCATGACTTCCGGCAGCACAATGGCATTTGCCACACCGTGAGGAATATGATACACTCCGCCCAGCGCATGTGCAATAGCATGAGTCATTCCCACCATCGAATGGGAGAATGCAACGCCGGCAAGAAAACTTCCCACGAGCATACTTCCACGTGCCTGCAAATCTTCGGGATGCGCGCAGGCCTGCAAAATATTGCCGCTGATGAGCCGGATGGCATGAAGAGCCATGGCATCCGAAGCCGGTGACCATTCCTTATCTGTGTAAGCCTCGATAGCATGAGTCATGGCATCCATACCCGTAGCAGCAGTCAGTTTGCCGGGCATTGATACGGTCACTTCAGGATCGAGAATTGCCATCTGCGGGAGGAACTGGTCTTCTGCAAAAGGCAGCTTCACGTCATGGTCAGGGTCAGCGACCACTGCTACTTTGGTAACTTCCGAACCGGTTCCCGCGGTAGTAGGAATAAATATGGCGGGCAGCAGGGCATCGTTTTTATCCAACAGATACGCGCCCATGTGATCCGCCACTTTTCCGCCTTTGACTAAAAGGAGATTGGCGACTTTTGCCGTATCAATGACACTTCCGCCGCCGATGGCGATAATCATGTCGCACTGATGCGATCTCGCAAGTTCTGCACAGGATTCAACGGTTTTAATGGTAGAATTGGGCGGAACATCGTCATACAGACAGACAATCTCAATATTCGTGTTTTCAAAACCTTTTTTCACCTTATCCGCGGGACCGGCTTTGACCAATATCTTATCTGTCACCAGCACGGCTCTGCGCGGTCCGAACTGTCTGACCGCATTTCCGATATTGTTAAGAATGCCGATGCCGTAAATCACTTTTGTAGGGAGAGTAAATTCGAAATATTCGGGTAGCATTATGGTTTCCTTTCTTCAGCAGATGAATTGAATTTCAGACATATATAACTACGACAGCAGATTATTTTTCATAATATAATCTTTTTCGGATCTGAGATTGGCTATTTCAAAGGTGAGTTTGTCCAATCTTTCCCAAATAATATTCATCAGTTCCAATAATTGATTTCCATCCAAATCTCCGGTGACAAAAAACTCTTTGACACTTTTTTTCTGATAAGAAAATGGGCTGATTTTTTCGGTATAGCAGAAGTCGGCAATTCTTATACATGCCTGAGATAAACGGAAGACCGCATCTCCCGCATCCGAAAAATCTTCCCGGATATGTATGAACAATTCTCCGTTTTCTTCGTGGACTTTTAACAAGTTGCAAATCTGCTCCGCAAGATTCCTATTTTTTGGATTTTTATAAACAGATATATGCAAATCTGCCAAATATGAAAAAGTCTGCCCCATATCTGTCAGATAATATCCGCCTGTCGAAGAATTGTCCATACCTAAAAATACGTCAATATATGAACCTTCTGGATACATAAATACGGTTTGCAGCCGTATAAGCCGTTCATCAACAGAATCACAGGCAGTTATCACAGAAGATTTTTGAATGTTTTTTATAATATTACAATCTATCATGTCGGCTCCTTGAATTCGCCCCGGTGTTCGATTTTTGCTTCTTTGCAAATAATTTTCCAAACTTCACGGGGCGTTTTTCCCTCCAAATCCGGTCGGGCAATTGCTTCCGGTAAATTTCTCTGCGGGTCTCCTTCGTTAATCACTTCGTGTTTATGTGTTCTGCCTTTATCTTTATGGAAAGTACCATTAACATCAACCCTGCAAATAGGTCCTAATCCCTTTAATACAAAATTATATGTAATTTTTTTTATTCGAGGCGAATATGTTCCATTAAGGAATATTTTATAACCGATTCGATTATAAATAACTATTTTATCGAAACTCAGGTTCGGACCGGTTTCAGGAGAGGCTCTGAATTCTATATCGTCATCAATATATTTGCCATCAAGACCTCTTAATATCTCAAAGTCGCTTCTATTCATTTTTTCTGCCTTTAAAGCCTAATTATTTTTGATAGTTCAAAGGTAATGACTGCACTCTGAAGAAACTGAGTTTTTTCAAAAAACTCAGTTTCCGAGGGTTGAATATTGCCGGCTAAAGAGACAAGATAATCAAGGGGTTAAACCTTCAGGAACGCCTTTCGGGAATACCTGCTGAATCGCCTGCTGAATTTTGCCGATACGGTTTTCGGGATTCGGATGGGTACTGAAGAATTCGGGCGGACCTGCACCACTCCTGGAGTCGGCCAGTATCTGCATGACTTTGATCATGGCTCTCGGATCATAACCTGCCTCAGACATAAAGCGGACGCCCAATTGATCGGACTGGAGTTCGTCGTCACGCCCGTATTTCATATTCACCAATTGTCCTACCACAGCGGCAACCTGCCCTGCGCGCTGATCGCCGGAAGCCACTATGACAGCACCGGTAAGCCCCTGGGTCAGTTCCGATTTGGCAATACGCTGGGCAGAATGACGGGCAATCACATGTGTGATCTCATGTCCCAGCACAGCGGCAAGCTGTCCTTCGGTGTCGAATCGGCTGTAGAGACCGGCTGTAATGAAAACCTGACCCCCTGGCAGGGCAAAGGCATTGACGGTCTTGCGGTCATTGAGCAGATGAAATCCGAATTGCCATTGTGTATCTTTGGCTGCACTGCCGCGTACCAGTCTGTTTCCGACTTTGTCAATATAATCCTGATGTTTCTGACCCGGATAAAGTCCTCCGTACTGCCGGATCATCTCAGGCGCGGCTCTCATGCCCAGGGCAATTTCCTGACGCGGGGTAAGGCTGATGTACTGATTTTCGCCGGTGACCGGATTGTATTCTTTAGAGCCGAAATATGAAAACAGAGAAAATATTGCCACCATAATGCCCATAAGAAGGCGCATAGTTCCGCTTCTCATCATAGCTGTTGCTCCTTTTCCGATGTCTCTTCAGTGACAGAGACAAATTCTTCCACTTCCAGTCCTTCATAGATACCTCCTGCCATTGCGCCCAGGAGAATATGACTCGCTGCTATGGGCCAGCCTTTCATGGCAAAAAACCAGGGAAAAAAGATCGTCATAGTGTAGAAAACAATGCAGTAAACCGCGAGTCCGAAAACTGCGCCGCCCAGAATTCCCGTAAGCAATCCGCCTCGGTGAATGATATATGCCAGAAGCAATGCAAATGCCATAGACAGAACTGAATTCACGAGCAGAGCCGCTATCAGAGCAGAAAGATCGTAAGTTGCCGGCGGTGCGAGAATTCCTTCTCCCAATATGACAGATGCAAACAGCCGGATCATGACCCACGCATTTCCGCCGGTAAAATAAGGCACAGCAAATACAGTGACTGCCAGAAAGACAAAACCGGAGATAATGCCGGCCCGGACCGCCGCGCTCCAGTCAACCAACTGACGTTTATGAACCGAAGTATCAGCCATTGAATAATCCTCCTTGAATAAAGTTATCAGTTGCCCTCTTTCAGCACAATATCTTTCCTCCGCAGGACATCTTCAAGCTCTCTTGCCGGCATGGGACGTCCGAAATAATATCCCTGCATCATGCGGCACCCCTGACGGCTTAAAAAATCCTGCTGATCTTTGTTTTCGACTCCTTCGGCAACGGTCTCAATACTCAGATTCCGAGCCATGGAGATAATGGTCTTGATAATCTCACGGTCGTCGCGGTTAGTTGCAGATTCGGCTATGAAAGACCGGTCTATCTTCAGGGTGTCAATCGGAAAACGTTTCATGTAGCTCAGAGAGGAATATCCCGTGCCGAAATCGTCAATGGAAAAGCGTATTCCTTTTGAGCGGAGCCGGTTCATTTTTGCAATGGCTGCTTCCGGGTCCTCCATGATGCCGCTCTCGGTCACTTCCAATTTCAGGTAATTCGGAGACAGACCGGTTTCATCGAGAATCCGCTCGATTGTCTCTGACAGATTTTTTTCTCTGAACTGACGGGTTGAGAGATTCACAGCCACATAAAGCCCTTTATAACCCATATCATGCCATTTTTTAGCCTGCTTGCAGGCTGTCCGGAGGACCCATTCTCCGATTGGTACGATAATTCCTGTCTCCTCTGCCAGATGGATAAATTTATCGGGATTGACTAATCCCATCAGGGGATGCTGCCAGCGCAGCAATGCCTCAGCCCCGACAATCTGTTGCACATCGCCCACCAGCGGCTGATAGTAAACAATAAACTGTCTGCGTTCCAGAGCAGTACGCAGATTGTTTCCCATATTCATCCGCTCGATGGCTTTGATGTTCATCTCCTCTGTGAAGAAGCGGTATCCGTCCCCTTCTTCTTTGGCCACATACATTGCCATATCCGCATTTTTGACAAGAACTTCGACTGTTTTGCCGTCATCGGGATAAACACTGATGCCTATGCTCGCTGTTGTAAAGACTTCGGTCTCTTTGATCGCCCAGGGAAGAGAAACAGCCTTGCGGATTTTTGAAACTACCTTGGCAATATCAATATCGTTGAGGAGGTTGTTCAGGATAATCGTAAACTCGTCTCCCCCCAGTCTGAAGACATGATCGCTTTTCCTCAGACAGTTCGAAAGCCGGTCTGCCATCCCTTTCAGCAGTTCGTCTCCGGCATCGTGTCCCAATGTATCATTTACATATTTGAATCTGTCCAAATCCATAAACAGCAATGCCCATTTGGAATCTCCGATACGCCGCAGGGACTGGTTCAGTTTTTCTTCCAGACATCTGTAAAAAGATTTGCGGTTGGGAAGCCCTGTAAGAACGTCATGATATGCAATGAATGCAATTTCTTCTTCTACCCGTTTCCTCTCCGATATATCCTGAAAGGTCAGAACACTTCCCATAGGCTCACCTTGACTGTCATAAAAAAATGAACCGCTGATGCTCACATCCACCTTATGCCCTTCTTTGTTCAGGCGATAAGTCTCAATTCCGGAAAAAGGCTCGCAATATTTGAGGCTGGCGATGATTGTTTTTGTCTCAGGCAGTTGTTCTGTGGGCATGAATTCGATCTGCCGCCCCAGATTTTCCGCCAGCGTCCACCCGAATACACGGGTAAATGCCGGGTTGAGATATGTGACTTTTCCGTCCATATCGCAGACCGCTACCGGGTCAGGTGCAGCTTCCAGTACAATCCGATGTTTTTCCTCACTTTCACGCAAAGCCGATTCGGTCTGCTTACGCACCTCTATTTCACGTTTCAGATCATCATTGGCTTCTATCAGCTGCAGTTCCAATTTGTCCTGATAATTCCTCAGGACATCTTCGGTCTCGCGCTCGTCGGCAAATCTGGCTATCCGCTCGGCAACAGCATGATTCAGACGGCTTCCGTTGCAGTGAAGAATATCTTCGTTTTCTTCTGTGAAAGCAATTTCCACTTTGCCGACAACAGCAGCCTCTATGACTATATCGGCAGACTGTCTTCGGGCGGTTTCCGAAAAATTCTGTGTCTTATATTCTTTTTCCTTTAAGATAATCCGCGCACAGACTTTGTCCGAATGCTGCCATGCACGGGGAATCAGATTCACTGTTTCCTGAAATATCTCTTGTTCGGGAAGGTATTTATGACTCAGAAGATCGGATATACGGCACAGACAATTCAGAATCCTGACCCGGCTGCCGAGTTTGCGGATTCTCCGGCGCAGCATCCCGCTTGTTTTCATCTGCTCGGAGAACTGCTGCTCCAATTCTCTGACCCTGTTCTCTAATTCTTCATATAGCGGCTTTAGGGCCATTCTCACTCCCTCTCACTCTGACATGACCATCGGCAGATCAACATACACGGCATTCATAATATTTCACATTTCAAGCCCAACTGTTTTGCGGATTCCTGCATGGCTTTTACTCTGTTATCATCCGGCGTGAGAGGGCTGGAAGAACCGGCTTCGAATTCGAATCGGATAGACAATTTCTGCTTTTTCAGATTCATCTGGTTTGAAGGATAAATAAAACTGCTGAAAATCTGATTCCAGTTCTCTAACGGCACGTCCCCGCTGATGTCCATTCGGCTGACGATATTTCCCTCTTTTACTTCCGCAGGCTTCGGCTCGGTGACTGTCGGTTGAAAAAAAGGTGGTTTGACGACATCAGGTTTTTCAGGTTGTGCAGCAGGTTCAGGTTCAAACGGCGGAATAATCCATACACCGTCATCCTGCCAGTCTATAGAAGAAGGAATGTTTTTGCAATATTTTTTGTTTAACGAATTTATCGCCGTTCCTATTCCGATTCCTATTCTGCCATCCTGCGCTGCCTTGCTGACAGCATCAGTCACAACTTTCACGTTCGGAATCATGGGCTTGTCGGTAAATCTCAGAAACCAGTCTGCCGCATCTTTGACCCGGTCTCCGCCTTCTTTGGGAATCAGCCCGCATTCTTCAAAAGTGGCGATCCCGATTTTCTTTTGTATCCACTCCTCATTTACAACACTTTTCCATACGGCTTCAAGAAAAAGTTTCAGTCCGGTTTTGGGTTCGGACAGTGACAGGGAATGAACCGTGTCTTTTTCAACTCTTGCAACAACCGTGTATGCTGTGGAACAGGTATCTTCAAAAAATTTTTGGGTATTTTCCGATTTGCTTTTCAGTTCGGCTTTCTGCTCCGAATCCAACTGCGAATTGTAATCGTTCAGAATGCTTTCGATCACGGTTTTGTCCCGATACGCATTTTGCAGATTTCTCGCCCCGTTTTCGCTTGCGGATAAAAAAAGAAGCGTATTCCGATACAGTCTTTCCTTTGTTCCGCAATATTTCGACAGTTGAAGAATGAGGTCCTGCGCCGGATTTTTCGCATGGTTTTCAATCCATTGAACAGAAGGGGGCAGAATAACCAGCGTCAGAGATTTCTGCTCTGCCAAATCCGTTCCGGGATTGACCAATATTTTGTGAAAAAATTCCTGTTTCAGTCCGCTGACATGGCTTCGCAATTCTTCGGCGATTTTGTTCAGAAAATTATTTTCACCCAAAGTTACGGAATACTGATGAATCAGCTTGTTGATTGTCGGCTTTATGTTAAACCAGAATCTTTTCTCCTGTCCGCCGGCGGTGTGAAGGTAAAACGCGTTTTCCTCCAATTGAATCAATGCGCCGTCAATCATTCCCCAGTTCAGATGCGGCTGGGAACAGGCTGATTTTATTTCTTTGATATTCAGCCCGGCACGTTCGGCTTTTGAACCGAAACTGTTCAGCAAAATCGCAGAAGCAATGCCTTCGGTGATTCTTTCGCTTTCATAATCTCCGCCTTTCCGTTTGTCAGCCTGAACCGCATTGGAGTTGTCTCCGCTGATATCCGCAGCAACGACCGACTTATAAGCATCTCCCCATAAGCGGCTTAATGTGCCGCCCCAGGCGTCTGATGACCAGGGAATATGGTTCGGCTGGATTAAGGCGCATTTCTGAGAATTGGCATTTTTTCTATGCCATTGATCGGACACCAGAGTTGCAAGCAGTCTCAAAACCCCTCTGGTTCTTTGAAATGAAGAATGGCTTCCCCAGCGATGATAAAGGGCTTCTATCAGTTCCGGATGAAAAGGATAAGAGCGTTCAATCAGGGTTTTATATGCCGGTTTTAAAACTTCGGAAGGAACATCGGAGGAATGTTCTTTATACATCTGATAATAGGCTTTGGCTGCGCTTTCTTTTTCCGTTCCCACGGAATCGAACAGTCTTTTTCGGATGACCTCATAAATTTCATCATCCTGCACGGGTTTGACATCAACGGCTTCTCTGAAATAGCGGGTTTCCAAAGCATCCAGCACCGATTGCCCCAAAGCGTCTCCGCCGACTTCGATATGACTTGCCGGTAATGTTGCCGCCATCATGGCTTTCGGTGTTTTTGCCACGGCTCCGTTCAACTGCTGAATAAACGATATGGTCTGGTCTGCCAAAGTGGTTTTTTCAATCTTTATTCCCGAAGCCGCAACGCAATAATCCGCCAATTCATCTGCCAAAATCAGGCATGGTGAGGCTTTGGCTAAAATCGTTTCAAACAGTCCTTGGGGAAAAACCCGGGTTTTATCATTTTCTTCAATGATTGAATACAGTTCTTTCCCGCCTAATTGATAGGCAATTTCTCCCCACATCGTTTTCAGATGCGTGCCGTCCGGGAGTTTTCTTCCCTGCGCTGCATCACAGGTCTTATTCGTAAATACTGCCACATTGACTTTTGCCGGTCTTATTTCGGTCAGATCAATATCCAATGTTGTAAGCAATTCTTCGATATTCCGGCTTTTTGCAAGATGATACAAGGCTGACAGCAAATGCGTTTTCCCGCCGCCGAAAGAGGTCTGAAGCCCGAGTATTCTGTCAGAAGATTCCGAATTTCCGTACAATACTTTTGCCGCTTTTGTGAGTACGGATTTCAAGCCTTCGGTAAAATAGGTCTTTTTGAAAAACGCTTCAGAATCCGAATACATTTCAGGCGCATTTCCGCTAATCACTCCCCACAGATCAATGGCAAATGAAGATTCGTCAAGATTGCCTTTTTTAATATCCTCATGCGGCGTACAAACCGAATACCAAGATTTCAGTTCCATTTTAATCTGCTCCTTTCAGAGAGTTTCATCAAATCGGATCATGTCCGATGATTTTTCCCGAACCGTTTTTATCAGAATTACTTCTCCTCTGATTTCACTCATATATTCATCAGTGTTTTTTTTGTCTTTAAATTTTCCCTGCCATCTTTTTTTAATTTGGTATTTTGAAGTAACTCTGGACATTTATTTTTCTCCTGAATCAATCTGTCGGATTGTCAGCAGATCAAAAATGCCTCCCTGCCGCTCCCGGCGGATTGACAAATCCGCCGGAAATGCTTGGGATTTGTCAATCCCAAGCGAGCATTTCGGGAAATTTTTCGATCTGATGTAGCAGGGTCACAATTTGCGCTTTTCAAATTTTCTGTAAAACGCCCAGGCTTAAAACAGATGCAAATCGTTTTATCGGCAAAACGGTTTGCGTCTGTTTTAAGCAGCGGCGTTTTACAAAAGCGCAGATTATACCGGTGGGCAGTATATCGTCATATCTGAAAAAACTTCTTCTAGGGATTTTCCGACCGACCTGCCTGCATCATGGTCTTCAAATGACTGAACAAGTGCTTTCAAAGCTTTTTTGTCGTTTAACAGACGCATGGTTTCTTTATATGATTCCCATTCATCCATAGAGATTAAGACCATATTACCGTTTTTATGAGTCAGAATCACCTGATCATGATCACAAACGATCTGCCTGTGCAGCTCATATAAACGACTGCGTGCTTTTGAAACGCTCATCACTTCCATTTTATTTATCCGCCTTGTTTTTTCTCTCTTCAGAATCTGATACCTATCCTGCGTCTTCTTCCTCAACTTCGGCAGGGGTCATCGTCAGCAGCCCTATGATTTTGGAATTCGTTTCTTCGTCAAGAATTTTGTCGAGCTTATCCCACAGCATATTCTGACGTTCGAGCTGTGATTTGCCGAGAAAACTGTCCGAAATTATGAATCCTCCGATTCTTCCTTCCGGGGTTACTTCCAGTTCCGGTTTCGGATTATCCAATCCCAGTTGCGAAATAATTTTTTCTAACTCTTCTTTGATGTCCATTGTCTTATTCCCATCCTGATGATTTCCAAGGCATTGCTGATGATAATATCGGAATTCGGTTTCAGAATATCTCCTTTGATTCCTCTGTCCAGATTTAATCTTTTAAATTCAGATAATAGTCTCTCATAAGAAGCAAATCGGTAATTGTTTTTCCAACGCGACCATACCTCTCCCAACATTGCTGACAACTTTATCCTGTCACGCCGATGAATAAAATCAGCTATACCGCATTCTCTGAGAAGGCTTACAAGATCATGCCTGCTTTCAAACTCAGCGTTTTTTCTTGTTTTGTATGCAATCAGCAGACATTCGACCGAGACACCCGCAAGATAAATCGCTGCTGCATAGCGTTTCATATTATGCAGTCTTCTGGCATCGTCAATGCGTTCCTGTGATGCTTCAAGGTAATGCTCAGGTCTGAATCTCATAACTCGTAGCTCAACTCCCTCCGGTCACCTGATACTGTTTTTATCACATTCCCCCCGAAAGTCAAACAAAAACAGCCCGCAGGCGTGAACCTACGGGCTATATTGCAGGAAACGGAATTTTCAGGCGATTAACCCTAACGACAACCGTGCAGCTTTACGGAATACACGGCATCGGTTACGGGCATCTTTTGCACAATCCTTATCTGCCGACTCTCCCGGGTAGCGATAACTTACGCTGAAATCCGTAAGAAATGCCAAATCCTGTCGGTATATTACCCAAAATGGTTCGACAGCAAGAGTCTGTTCAAGCAGTGCCACCAAATCATGAATTTTTGCAAAAAATATTCCTGCCTCGCAAAGCCTGGCTTTCAGATACTTTTCAGCGCATTGCTGGGCATGAAAGCAGATTCCGTCATAATTCGGATTTTTTCTGGCTCTTGATTCACGCTCAAGCATTGCGAAATCACCTTCCGCTTTCATTACCCATTCTTCAGTGACGGGCTTCATAAAGAAGCCTTCCGTTTTGAAGTATGTCCTGCATAAAAAAATCGCCCATAGAAAGCCGATGCTCAACATTTTCAGGAGTCCGAACCAGAAGATCAAGCGGAAAATGAGGCATGAGTTTCATCCGTATTTCAACAGATTTCTCTGTCGCTCTGCCTTTAAACGGCATGACAACCAGCAGATCAACATCCGAATCCGGCGTGGGGTTGCCGTTTGCGTAAGAACCGAACAGAATAATCCGATGCGGTTCAAACTCCTTTGCAATCCGAAAGCTGAAATCTTCAATCTGGCTCATGTTTATCATCATACACCTCACATATTTTCGTCAAACAAGCTCTGCTCTCTGCCCGGTGTTTTCCCTTCCCTTCTTGTTTCTATCTTTAACGTTTCTTTTTCAGAAAGTAAAGCATTTATGATTTTTCTGTCTTTTAATTCTCTCGGCAGGATTTCAAAGAGAGTTTGCGCCAATTTCCATAAGAGATCATTGTCAATTCTTTGATTTTGTTTTAAGAATCTGACAAGATCGCTTCTTTTTTCCTGTTTCCACAAGCGCATGGCAATATGCAGTTGGTCAATCAGCGGCGCATCGGCATCTAATTTTTCATAAGAGGGAAGATGATCTTCTCTGTCTGCAAGCATGGCAAGCCGGGCTTTGTCTTCTTCTCTGACAATATAGTGATAGTGATCCGAAAATTCTTTGGCGTCTTCCTGTCCGCAGCCGATTTGGGCTACAAGACGAATATCATCCCATTTCTGCTCCGATATGCCGTAAATATTTGCCACAACAAAATAAAAACGGCTGTGAACATCTCCGCTGAATGCGCCGGCAATGGTTTTCAGGGCGATTTCTCTCACATCATTGAGCAAGTCCGCAATTGCAACCGGCTCGCCTTGTTTTTCAACATATTCATATTGTCCGACAACGCCGACAGCAGGACCGTAACAGGCGACAATCAAATCCGCTCCCCGAAAGCCGTATCCCCAGAATCGCTCGATGCTGTCTTTGACGACTTTTTCGATTTCTGTTCGGACTTTGTTGTAAGTCGTGGCTTTGCTGTAAACTCTGGGGCGGCATACGACTGTTACCGAAGAAGATAAGGCTGACATTGTGGCTTTCAAAGCAGTGGTCAGTTCCGTATCAATGGGATAAGTGGCGGTAACATTCAATCCGGCGTTGAAAATGGCATTGATTAAGGCTGTCCATGCGTGAGTGCTTTGATGAGCAAACATGACGGTTATCACGCCGTTTTCTTTACATAAACGCTTGGCTTCAATAAGGCTGTCAGTCAGTTTTTTCTCAAAATGCTGATTGGCTTTTTCTGCACTTCCCTTATGCCGATGTTTCAGAGCAGTTGCTTCTTCGGATTTCGGCGTCAAAGGTGTTGAAAATATCTCTGGAAAAACATCTCCCAGACTTTTTTTGAGCCAGATATAAAAAAAATCTGATAAGTCAGCATAAGCAATAGAGTCAAAATAGGGCGGATCAGTTACCACAATATCAGCAGTTTGACTTGGATAATTTATTGATGAGGCATCGCCTAATAGAACTTGTATATTCTGTTTGTAATATCCATTAGTTGGGCTTTCGTGTTTTAGAAAATCAAGTATCCAATCTAATTGACTCATTGCGCCGCCACCAACTTCTGATATTGGAACAGTTTCAGGATAATCCCAAACCATAGGAATTGCGTGTCTTCCGAAAGCATGTTCAAATGTTTCTCTCTTGGTATGTAATACTCCAATGTTTGAACACCTTGATACAACTCGACTAATAAATAAACCCGAATAGGCTAAGACAGCTTTTTTATCAATATTACCTCCTATTTTCTCATTTTTCATTTCCTCAACAAAATATTGTATCGCTACAAGCTGTCTTTGATTGAATAAATCTCCCCATCTCGGCATACCATAATAAAGTGCTGGTGAAATAATACAAGTTCCGGGTATGCCAACAATATCCGAATAAACCAATTCATTTGGTTTTTCTATGGTTTTAGATAACTCTTCCGCCATTGCAAAAGCATCCGAATCAGTCTGCTCAAGCGGACGATAATCTTTTCCATCTTTTGTATCGGTTATCACGCAAACCATTCTCTCGCCCAAATTGCCGTTTATTCCCGCAGTTCTCAAATCCGCAACCGGCGTGATTTCGGAACAAAAGGGGCAACGGACATTCCCCCGATTCAGCATGGTGCCTTGTTTCAGCGTTATCTCATTTCCTTTGGCAATTCCGAATCGTATCTCATCGTTTCCGATAGTCATGGTCAGCGCAACCTGTTTCCCTTTTTTATCGCAGACCATCATGGATTTGAGCAGCGGCATCTGTTTTTTGCAGCTCGGATTACTGCAAGGAGCGGTTCTTGCCCAGAGATAGCCGACAACCGGATGTCCGTCTTTTCCCTGCGGATACAAATGCCCGATTCGCTGTTTTACCCGTTCCAAGATATTTTTGGCGTGACGTTCCACATCGTAAGCCAGTTTATTCGCTATGATTTTCTTTCCGCCGATTTCATCTTCATCAGCGATTTCAAAGGGTTTTCCGTATTTGTAGGGAAATTCAAATGTGCAGCGTTGAATCAGATGCGCCACCGGATTATAATCATTGGCAATCACATTGCATCCCAGCCGAACCGCTTCCAGCGGAATTGCCCCGCCGCCTGCAAAAGGATCAAGCACGGTCGGCGTATCTTCATAAGCCGCCTGAATCAGTTCCCTTGCAATCTTCAGAATATCGGGATTGATCGAAGATTCCCATTTGACGAGACAGGCATCATCCAGCATTTCTTTGGTCGCAGGAGACGTATCGCTTTTGCCTTCGTCAAAGGCGATTTTCTTTTCAGACCATTTCGCAATAAAGGCAAGCAGCCGATTTCTCAGCGTATCTTCCTGATGGCGGTAAGGCTTGTATTTCGGATTGCTGCCGAGCAATTCCCGTACC
The DNA here is from genome assembly GCA_020718785.1 of Desulfatirhabdium butyrativorans. Taxonomy (GTDB): domain Bacteria; phylum Desulfobacterota; class Desulfobacteria; order Desulfobacterales; family DYRK01; genus DYRK01. The sequence continues at coordinate 29,325 of DYRK01000004.1, forward strand.
TTGTCTTTGAATGCCTGCGGACATTGCGGATCATCCGGATCCGGCACTAAAGAAGCAAAGACAATGGCTCGACATGCAGGGAGCGGTCGTCTTGCCCACCAGAGATGAAGCGTTGAAATATGCCCGTGCCGCAGTGATTTATCCCTGACAGATTCAGCCGAGATTTCTTTGATGGGCAATGCGATTTCGATGAGTTTTTTCATGTTTTAACGCCGATCTATGGCTGTATGAATATTTTGCTGTATAGAATCAATGAGATGAATCAGATTTTCTTTTGGTTCATTTCGATAAATTTTATCCTTCAGAATATCCAACATCTCACTAATCATTCGTTCCGCCCTTGATTCATAATAGGCTTTTGCGAATTGCGGGTCTTCCATCTGGTTCTGAAACAAGCGTTCATAATTTGTCATATCCCGGACTCCATCTTATAAAGATTCCTTAATTCTTTTGCTCTTTCTATCTCTTTTCTCGGCGTTTTCTGGGTTTTTTTGATAAATCCGTGTGTAATGATAATTTTTGCTCCCCTCTGATAAAAGTAAAGACTTCTTGAAATTTTCTCTGTCAACAGTGTCCGTAATTCAAAAATTCCGTCCCCAAGATGTTTTGACAGATTTTCTTTTATCGGGAGATGGTGCTCTTTCAGTTTTATGAAATAATTTATAGTTTCAAAGACTTTTGCTCTCTCAGAAATTGAAAGATTCAGTACAAATTCCTCAAAAGGCTTTTTTCCATTTTTCAGTTCAACATATTCAACTGTATATTTCATTATCAATATTTGACAGACAATGCAACTTCGATGAGTTTTTTTACGAGCCGGACGATTTTGTAAATCGTCCGGCTGATAAAACGATTTGTGTCTGTTTTAAGCATGGGCATTTTACTCAGGCTGCTATAAAAGGCTGTATGTTTTTTATTGCTTGAAAATTCGGAGAATGATGTGCATCCCAAAGATCAACTGCCAACTGCAAGTTCAGCCATAATTCAGGAGTTGTATTTGTAAATCTGCCAAGCCGCAATGCAAAATCAGCGGTGATTCTCTGTTCTTCATTAATTATTTTATAAATGATTTCAGGAGATACACCGACAGCTACGGCAAATTCTTCCTCAGATATGGCAAATTCTTTGAGAATATCTTCTTTGATAAATATTCCCGGATGATTGGGTCTTTTTTTAGGCAACATAAATTTAATTCCTCTAATGATAATCCTCAAAAAATACGTCATAAACATTATTATCGTTATGCCATTCAAAACTGATACGCCATTGATTGTTGATCCAAATGGCATAACGAGGCGGTTCAAAACCTTCAAGAGAATGGAATTTGTTGGACGGCGGAAAATACAAATCTTCGATTTTCTTTGCAGCATTAAGCAATTCAAGACGCCGCCGGACTTTTTTGCATAGTTCTTTGTCTATCAGCTTTACATTCTCGCCGCCAAAAATTTTTTTGGTAATTTTATCCCGAAATGTGATGATCACCCGATTTTCCTATCTATTCTTACCGCCGTCATAATCTGCGCTTTTTGTAAAACGATTTTGCAAATCGTTTTATCGGCAAAACGGTTTGCAAAACCGTTTTACGGTCATAATCTGCGCTTCTGTAAAACGCCCCTGCTTAAAACAGACGCAAATCGTTTTATCGGCAAAACGGTTTGCAAAACCGTTTTACGGTCATAATCTGCGCTTCTGTAAAACGCCCCTGCTTAAAACAGACGCAAACCGTTTTACGGTCATAATCTGCACTTCTGTAAAACGGCTTTGCAAGCCGTTTTTTTGCGGCAAAACGGTTTGCAAAACCGTTTTACGGTCATAATCTGCGCTCCTGTAAAACGCCCCTGCTTAAAACAGACGCAAATCGTTTTATCGGCAAAACGGTTTACAAAACCGTTTTACGGTCATAATCTGCGCTTCTGTAAAACGCCCCTGCTTAAAACAGACGCAAATCGTTTTATCGGCAAAACGGTTTACAAAACCGTTTTACTCTGATCAACACGCATGTTTTTTCCAGTTCTCTTCTTTGACAACATACTGAATC
>DYRK01000861.1 GCA_020718785.1 Desulfatirhabdium butyrativorans
AGCATGGCGAAAATCTGATTATTGTCAAATCCCCTGAGTCCGATTGCTCCGGAACGGCATGACGCCACGCACAATCCGCAGCCTTTGCACAGAGCCGGGTTGATCTGGGCTTTTCCGGGGAAAAACCGGGCATCCGGCGGAATAAAGGACGGCGCGGAATACGGACAGATGGAGGTGCATACCCCGCAACTGCTGCAAACCATCGGATTGACCGACGCGACTTCGCCGCTGGTGTAAACCTTTTTCCGCGCCAGCAGAGTGATGGCTCTCGAAGCTGCTGCCTTGCCCTGTCCCACGGATTCGTCAATCGTCTTGGGATAATGCGCCAGACCACAGAGAAAAACGCCGTCTGTGGCAAATTCCGAAGGACCCAGTTTGGCGTGACGCTCCACAAAAAAGCCGTCGGCATTCATGGGAACCTTGAAATACTGCGCCAACTGCTCATCTTTGTAAGGTACAATGGCAGAAGCCAGCGTAACCAGATCCGTCTCGATTTCCAGCGGACGTCCCAGCACATGATCTTTAGCAATGACCGACAACTGACCGTTCCGGGACAATACCTGAGGCTTGTTGTCCAAAGAATAACGGATAAATATCACGCCGGCTTTGCGGGCATCTTTATAGATATATTCCCGCTCCCCGTAAGTCCGGATATCCCTGTACAGAATATAAACATCGGTATCGGGATTTCTGCGCTTGAGTTCCAGCGCGCTTTCAATGGAATGCGTACAGCAGACCCGCGAGCAATAGGGACGATCCGGTTCTCTGGATCCCACGCACTGAATGAAAACCGCGGTCTGCACAGATTTCAGCGTCGCGTCATTGCTGTTGAACATCCGGTCCAATTCCAGCGAGGTTACTACCCGCGGCTCTTTGCCGTAAAGATATTCTTCGGGCTGATATTCCGAAGCGCCGGTGGCGATTACCGCGACGCCGTGTTCCAGTGTCTGCTGTGTGCCGTCCGAGGAAAGGGCGGTTTTGAAATTTCCCACAAAACCTTCGACATTCGCGAGCGTGGTATTCAGATGAACATGGATATTCTTTTCATTTTCCACTTCCCTGACCATACCGAGGAGCAGTTTCTGAATATCTTCTCCCCTCCATGTCTTATGAAGATTTCTCGCCTGACCGCCCAGCACCGCGTCTCTTTCCGCCAGATGCGTTTCAAATCCCTGTCTGGCAAGAGTCAGAGCCGAAGCCATTCCGGATATGCCGCCGCCGATCACAAGCGCGGTCTGATTCACGTTCAGTTCCGATTCTTTGAGAGGTTCTTTCAATACCACTTTCTGCACAGCCATCCGTACCAGATCTTTGGCTTTTTTCGTGGCAAGGTCAGGATTGTTTTTATGAACCCAGGAATCATGGTTCCGGATGTTCACCATCTCAAAAAGATATTTGTTCAACCCCGCGGCGATCAGCGTTTCCTGAAAGAGCGGCTCATGGGTCTTGGGCGTACACGCGGCAACAATCACCCGGTTGAGATTTTTCTGCCTGATGATCTGGCTCATGCTTTCCTGTGTATCCTGAGAACAGGTATAAAGATTATCCGAAACATATTCCACATAAGGCAGAGTTGCCGCATAAGCGGCAACATCCGGAACACTCACCACACCCGCGATATTTATGCCGCATTTGCAGACAAAGACGCCTATTCTCGGGCGTTCATTCGTGACATTGGTTTCCGGAATGATTTCTTTCTGTTTGGTCAGCGTATTCCGCGCCGAAGAAAGAATTTCGCCGGCTGCCGCGGCTGCCGCGCTGGCGTCCACTACGGACTGGGGAATATCCCGAGGACCCTGGAAGGCTCCGGCAACGAAAATACCCGGCTTCGAGCTTTGAACCGGCGTGAAACTGTCGGTTTTGCAGAAATGCCCTTCGGTCATTTCCACCCCGAGCTTTTCGGCAATTTTCTTCACTTCCTTCGAAGTCTGCATTCCTACGGACAGGACAATCATATCAAAGGTTTCGTTGAGAATTTCGCCGCTTTCTGTCACATAACGCACCGAAAGGTCCCCGGTTCCCGGAACCGGATCAATGCTATGAACCCGGCTTCGGACAAAACGGACGCCGTGACCTTTTGCCGAATTGTAATATCGCTCGAAATCCTTGCCGTGGGTCCGCATATCCATAAAGAATATGGCGCAGTCCAGA
>DYRK01000862.1 GCA_020718785.1 Desulfatirhabdium butyrativorans
CCCGGCTTCCCGTGACGGGAGACGGCCCGAAGCCGGGGCTTGGGAACGAGGAAAAAACAGCTTGGAAAGCCGTTTTACTGTAAAACGCCCGGGCTTAAAACAGACGCAGATCGTTTCAACTTTTTTTAATAAAGATACTTCTGATGAAACAGACACAAAACGGCTTGCGTCTATTTTAAACTGGGGCGTTTTACTGTAAGCTGAAGTTATCTCCTGTCTTCATCTCCTGAAAAATCATCTGTCTCGTCTTCATCGTCGTATTCCCCGTAGTCATCATATTCCTCTTCATCCGCATATTCCTCATCAAAATCGTCGTCATCTTCCGTATCATAGCTGTCCGATCTGACATCATCCAGAATTCTGAGAATATCTTCCTGACAGGCTGCCGGCGCGGAAAGTTCTCCCCAGCCTTTCTGAAACTGATACAGTCCGTCGTATGCCGTATCATGGTAGGAGCGGATCATAAAAGGAATATCTTCTTCTTCGAGAATAGAACCGACGATCTGGGCTTCCACAATGCTTTCCAGAATGGCAACCTTCACATATTCCTGCTCGTTGTTTTCATTCATATCAAGTCCTTTTCCGAACAGAGACTTCCGAAGCCTGCAAACTTCGGAAGTCCTGCCCGAAAGCCTTTTATCCGTTCTTCTTTTCAAAGGTCTTCATGAAATCCACAAGGGTTTCGACGCCTTCGAGGGTGGTAGCATTGTAAACGGATGCCCTGCATCCGCCCACGGAACGATGACCCTTCAAGCCCCCGAGATTATTTTCCGCTGCTTCCTTGATAAATTTCTTTTCCAGTTCCTCATCAGGCAGTCGGAAAGTCACGTTCATCAGGGAGCGGCTGCCCGGCTCTGCCGTGCCTCTGTAAAATTCTGTGGAATCAATAAAGGAATAAATCGCAGCACCTTTTTTCCGGTTGATTTCCTCCATTTTATCCAATCCGCCCACTGTCTCTTCCAGCCATTTCAGGACTAATCGGATCGTATAGACAGAAAAGCACGGCGGCGTATTATACAGGGAATTGCTTTCGCTGAATGTGGTGTATTTCAGCATGGACGGCAACGTTGCCGGAACCCGTTTCAGCATGTCGTCCCGGATGATTACCATGCACACTCCGGCAGGTCCTATATTTTTCTGCGCGCCGGCATAGATCAGTCCGAAGGGTTTTGCATCAAAACGCCTGCTCATAATATCCGAAGACATATCCGAAATCAGCGGAATGCCTTTGGTATCGGGAAATTCTGCCCACTGGGTCCCCTTGATGGTGTTGTTGGAGGTGATGTGGACATACACGGCATCGCTGCTGAAAGAGATATTTTTCGGAATATAAGAAAAATTCTTATCTTCGGACGAAGCCGCCACTTTCACGGATTTTCCCAGAATCTTGGCTTCCTTGGCGGCTTTGGCTGACCATGTTCCGGTGTTCACATAATCTGCCGATTCCCCGTCTTTCAGCAGATTCATGGGAACCATGCAGAATTGCAGACTTGCGCCGCCCTGTATGAACAGCACGTGATAGCGTTCATCCAGATTCAAAAGCCTTTTGGTCCGGGCAGCCGCGTCGTTTATTACATCGTCAAACCATTTGGAACGATGGCTGATTTCGACAATGGACATGCCGGATCCCGCGAAATTCAGAAACGAATCTCTGATTTCTTCAAGAACAGGCAGCGGAAGAGCCGCAGGTCCCGCGTTGAAATTGTAAATTCTTTTTTCTTTCATAAGATTCTCCGATCCGAGTATAAGTATTTGAAAATAAAGGATTAAGGCTAAGACAGAAAAGCAGAAAGAAATCTGCTGATCCGTAAACCTCTTATTTTTACAAATTATGAGCAGGATGTCAACCGATATTTGAGACATAATGAAATTTTATCGGAAACGGCGACAAGAGTTTATTTCTATTTAACTTGAATTATTCATAAATCAATAGGGGAATCCCGGAATTCTGAAAATTTTCACTTGAATGTACTTGACAAGGCGTTCAACATAATATTAAGTAATTTTAATTGGATTTCACCTTTTTATAAATTGGATTAAGAGGTATTAACAGAGCCGGATCCGGAGTGCAAAAATAGAGCGCAGCGGTTTTTTGCATATATTATACTTCAAGTTTGGTTTTTCTTGGCATGAATTATGCATAAACAATT
>DYRK01000863.1 GCA_020718785.1 Desulfatirhabdium butyrativorans
TTATCGGGGAATCGCTCAACAGAATTAAGAAACTCGATGATGAATTCATAGAAAAAATTTCGGAACATCGTCGCATCATCGGATTCAGAAATATTCTGATACACGGGTACGACACTGTTGATGAGATGATTGTCTGGAAAGCAATTATCAATCATTTACCGATTCTACTTAAAGAAATATTGGGGATGAACGAGTCTCGGTGATTCCTGAAAATCCTGATTTAAAAGGAGGTAAAAATGTATCTTTCAGATATGTTGGAAGATGTGCAGTTTGTAGTTGATGCAGAAGGCAATAAAAAAGCGGTTCAGATTGACTTCTCTTTATGGGAAGCGATTCTATCCTTTATCGAAAAGCATGAAGAAGACGCCGGCGAAGAATTGCTGAACATTCCAGGACTTGCCGAAGCGATAGAGCAATCCCGGCAGCGGATGAAATCAAGGATATAAAACGGAATGTATGAATTAAGATTCGATAAAGACGCCGAAGAAGCATACAGCAGAGCAGACGAAGCCCGGGCGTTTTACAATAAGCCCGCGGGCTATATTCAAGGAGGATTTTTATGAAATCAATATGCAGAATATTCACAGCTCTTATTTTATCCGCGAATGTTTATGCCGCGGATTGGATCGTTCAGCAAAGTCCTGTCACATCCACGTTGAGAAGTGTATGGGGAAGTTCGGGAAATAATGTCTTTGCCGTCGGAGATTCCGGCAAGATTATCCGCTATGACGGCAGCACATTGCCGCGGATTGGATCGTTCAGCAAAGTCCTGTCACATCCACGTTGAGAAGTGTATGGGGAAGTTCGGGAAATAATGTCTTTGCCGTCGGAGATTCCGGCAAGATTATCCGCTATGACGGCAGCACATGGACCGAGATTCAGAATCCTGCCTCCGATATACTGAGAGGCGTGTATGTTCATTCCGAAACCTCTGTTTTTGTTGTCGGCAGCGGAGGGAAAATTTTCCGCTATGACGGCACAAAATGGGAGACAATGAACAGCAATGTCACCGATAATTTAAGGGATGTGTGGGGCAGTTCCGAGACCAATATGTTTGCGGTGGGAGACTGGGGAACCATTGTCCGATATGACGGTACCGGATGGACGAAGACAACAGCTTCGGAAGAGTATTTATGGGGAGTATGGGGAAGCTCGGGGGATAATGTTTTTGCTGTGGGAAACGCCGGCGCCGTTTTCCGATATAACGGCATCGGCTGGTCTGAGATTATCAGTTCTGTGTCCAAACCTCTGAAAGCAATATGGGGCAGTTCCGGTAGCAATATATTTGCCGTGGGTGATGCGGGAACTGTTGTTCACAATGACGGATCCAAATGGACAGCAATGAATGTGTCAACGGATTTCGGCAATCTGATGGGCATATCGGGAACCTCTGAAAACGATGTCTATGCGGTCAGTTCTTCGGGCAAAATTATTCATTATGACGGGGCATTGTGGGCAGAAATTGCCAATCCTTTCGGAAAGGGACTGTACGGCTTATGGGGAAGTCCTGACGGGGATATGTTTGCCGTGGGAGACGGCGGAACGGTTCTTTTCCGTAAGGGAGAAATTGCTTACAATCTTACCGGAAAAATCTTCACAGATGTCGTAGGTTATGTTACACCGGTCGCGGGCGCAACGGTCAGGCTGACCGGAAACGGTCTTGACGAAAGCCTCGCGTCGGACAATAGCGGCAAATACAGTTTCAATGTCCCTGCCGGGACATATACCCTTGAAGCAGAAAGCAAATATTTCGATAAGGTGATGCAGACCGTAACGCTTTCTCAAAGCGAAATCATCACGAAAGATATTCAGTTGGGAGACAAGTTCTCGGAAATTTACACTCAGGATGATTTGGATAAGGCTGTATCGGAGGCTGTGTCTCAGGCTGTGTCTAAGGCAGTATCTGATGAAAGAAAAAAATATGATCCGAGCGGCGACGGCAAGGTGGGGCTGGAAGAGGCGGTTCATGCGCTGAAAGTTTGCACCGAGGCTCCGTAAGCATACTAGGGTCAGGCCAGCGGCCTGACCCGACCCCAAAAAAGGAGAAAAACATGAGTTGCAATCAACCCGATTTCCATCATTTGATTCTTTTGATCGGCACGAATCCGCTGCCCAATTTTGTTGTGGCGGATTATTTTCTGAAACATAAT
>DYRK01000167.1:0-2835 GCA_020718785.1 Desulfatirhabdium butyrativorans
ATTGATGATCTGTGCTTTGTCTTTATCAAAGCGGATCGCCAGTGTAAACGCTCCCACCGTCTCAGTTCCGGACAGATGAATCTGCACATAAAACTCGGACTGAACCGTCGCCTTATCCTCAGCTTGCAATGTTACATTGACTTCTGCACCGGCATTTACTGCGGACAAAATAATACTGAAAAAAAGAATTTTTATCCAAGGCATCTGCTTTTTTCTCCTTAAAATTCGATAATATTTCCAGCGACATAATGAAGCACGTACAAAGCATCTATCGCATTTATTACACCGTCCGTGTTGACATCGCAGTTGCCTTTCAGCATGTCAGACGAAATATTGCCCGCTATGAAGTGCAGAATATAAAGCGCATCTGCGCTGCTGATTGTGCCATCTCCGTTCGCATCGCCTTTGGCATACACAACGAAATCAGGATGGATATTGATGGTCTTATTATTCAACTCGCCCGTAAGTTCTTCAGGCGGAATGACATTGCTCTGAATTATACTGCTGTTGTCAATCTCAAAGACAGTTTCTCCTTCTTCAATCAGGGCTTCGCAGGTCATAGAAGCTATCTTCGCTTCACTTCCGGGAATTACTCCGGACGTACTTGCATAACCGATGGTAAAAGTTCCGTTTGCATTCACCGAAGCGATTTTGTCTTTTGCCGGAACCACCACGCCGCTCAGAAGCGGAGAAATACCTGTAATTTTAATTTTGGCATTGTCAAAGCGGATATGCAGGTCAAAGGTTCCGACAGTCTCAGTTCCTGACAGATACACTTCAACATTGAAGGGAAGTTTTGCAGATACATTATCATCTGCTTTCAGGCTTGCATCAATTCCAGAATCAGGCGGATCAAAATCAGATGTAATTATGACCGTTTTATTTTCGACAGTTCCAGTAACATCTTCCGGAATAAAATCGAGACTACTAACTGAGGAATTATCGGTAATTTTAAAATATGCGCTCCCCTCTGTTTCTGCCTTGCAGGTTACCGTAATAACTTGTTTGTCTGATCCGGGTATAAAACCTGTGAAACTCATACTCATATAGGCAACGATTAATTCGCCGTTGTTATTTACGCTGGCGAAATCATCCGGCATAATAACGCCGTCAACATGGGCTGAGATGCTGGTTATCTGTACTTTATTTTTATCAAAGCGGATATACAGAGTAAACGCTCCCACCGTATCCGTCCCGGACAAATGAATCTGTACATCAAACACGGACTGAACCGCCACCTTGTCATTAGCTTGAAGTTCCACATTGACATCTGCACCGGCATTTATTGCCGACAAAACCATACTGAAAAGAAAAATTTTTATCCACCGCATCTGCTTTTCTCCTTAACAGATTGTATGTAAACAAAATTTCAGAATATCGTTAAAGACAATAACCGATTCGGGTTATTCGGTCAAGTTTTTTCAAAAGAAAATTGTGTCAAGAATATAACTGACTGATTATCATTAACGTGAGTTCGACATAAGCCGAACTCACGTTATTTTATTTCAACGCGGGATTTCGATGAGTAAGGTGGGGTGAAACTCCCCGCTTTTTGATCTCAACGCGGGACTCAGAAATCGGAGACGCAGGTTCCGCTCACCGCCTTTATTTTCAACGCGGAGTTCGGGGAATCAAGAGATGGTGTGTTTCACCCACCCTACAAATAATATTTAATTTAAACAGATTGTTATATTTAATTCAGCCCGATGTGCGATTTTTTTTTAAAAAAAATATAAGAAAAAATTTTTCCTGCATATTTTGATATCAGGGAGAATAAAACGATTTGCAAAATCGTTTTACGGCCGGGCAGTATAATTGATGGCGACCTTATTTTTTATTTGATTTTTTATGAAGCTTCATTTATTAAGGGTATTAAGGTTGAACAGAGAGGGTATATGAACAAAAAACAACCGAAAAACATCATCAAAAATGTCTTTATTCCGATTCTTCTGATCCTATCCTTATTATATGGCTGTATGCCGCCCCCGCGGGTCTGTGTGAAAAACGGCGTTCCTTATTGCAGAGTGGACGGCAATTTCACTTATGAATGGTACGATTATTATGAACGCGGACTGTCCTGCATGGAAGGCGAATGTTATGAATATGCGCTCAATGATTTTGATACAGCCATAGAAAAAAGACCGGATGATAAATGGATGGCACGGACATTCGGAATGCACCTCAAAGATTATTTTCCGCATCGGGAAAAAGGACTGATCTTCTATAATTTAGGAGAATACGGAAAAGCTTTGGAAGAACTTGAACGTTCTCTGGGATATCAGAAATCTTCAAAAGCTCTTTATTATCGCGACAAAGTTCGGGAACGCCAGATGATAGAGCGCAGGGAAAATATCACCGTCCCCGGTTTTGTCCTGCCCTCTGAAATATGGTCCAAAGACAATCCTGTGAAAATTTCAGGCATTGCAGAAAGCACACAGTATGTTTCGGAAATTACTGTCGGAGATCAAAAGGCTTTCATGGAAAATTCGGAGCAGACCGTATTTTTTGAAGAATTCTTTCCCTTGAATCAGGGCAGACACGAAATCGAAATCATTGCCCGAAACCTGCTCGGCGGCATGTCAAAACAGAAAATTATCGTCCATGTTGATCGCTCCGGACCTGCAATCGCTCTGAAAATATCTGATCCTAAACAGGGCTTGCAGGGCTGTCTCTATGATGAATCCGGAGGCATTTCTTTGTCTGCAAACGGAGAAAAGATCATGGTCTCAGAGGAAAATGAATTTGCTGTTTCCCCGGGAACAGACCCTGTCACGCTGATTGCCACGGACAGATTGGGAAATCAGACAACAGCTTCCGTAACTAGCAGATCGAAAA
>DYRK01000167.1:2935-10461 GCA_020718785.1 Desulfatirhabdium butyrativorans
GCACAATATCCGGATATTGCCACAGACGGATTGCCCAAACAAAGTATTTCTCCGGAAATTATCCTTGCCAAATTATCAGATCAGGAAAGCGTGTTTGATGAAATTCTGCAGATTGAGGGACAGATCAGCGGAACAACAACGATCAAAGAAGTGCTTATCAATAACACGCGGGTTCACAACAAGCCGGGTCAGGTTATTTTTTTCAATCATTCCGAGCAATTGAAAGAAGGAGAAAACCGGATTGTCATTCGGGCAAAAGATGAGTCAGACACAGAAACCATAAAGGAAATTACGGTGATCCGGCAGGTTCCCGAAATATTCAAACAGCAATACCGTTGCATGTTCAAAGCCAATCCTTTTGAAATTTATCCGCAGGAGACCGAGGATAAGACAAAAAGAACCCTGTTTCAGTATATGTTTTTGGATAATCTTGTTGCCGGAAAGCGGTTTCAGATTCGGATGCAGGAAGAATTGGAAAAACTTCTGGATATGCAGCATTTGGACTCAAAGCGGATCGTAGCGGGGCAAAATGAAATCTGTCCGATGCCTTTTATGCTTTCAGGATATCTGTACAGCACCAAAGAAGGAGTTGAAGCCGTGGCAAAAGTTGTGGATATCAGAACCAGTGAAATTCTCGATATCATCATAGACGGATACACAGAATCGGGAACCGGTCCCGGATTGGAATCAGTTGCCGGAGTCCTTGCCGAGAAATTTCACAGAGCTTTTCCGCTGACAAAAGGACGTATAGCGGAGAGAAACGGAACACGGATCCGTATAAAAAGCGAAGGCGATATCCGGATGGGGTGGATTGTTGTGCTGGGGTCTGATACAGAATTCATCGGATGCGGAGAGGTTGTTGAAAAAATGAAAGAAAATAACTATTGGATTCAAATGAACGAGGAATTTTCAGACACAGGAAACAGGGCGGTGACGCAATGACCAGAGAAAATGAAGTGAAACTGCTTGAGGAATGTCTCTGCCATGACCGTTGCGACAGGCTGATACAGCAATATTATAAAACGGTTTCTTCTGCGGTCAGAAAGACCTTTTTTGTTTACCATATATCTTTTACCCAAGAAGATGCCGAAGATTTGCTGCAAGATACCTTTTTCCGTCTTTTTGACAATGACCGCCGTCTGCTGAGACAATATGATCCGAAAAGAGGACTCAGCCTAACCGGATGGATCAAAATGATTACGGTTCAGACCGTGATTATTTCTGTCCGGGGGAAAAAACCGAAAATCGTGCCGATTGAAGACCACAATATTCCTGTGGAAATTGACCTTGACGGGATGATTTTCAGCAAAGAAGAAGTGGCTTATATGCTTGAAAAATGCTTAAAAACAATATCTTATCTTGAACGGCTGGTGTTCGGGCTTCATTTTTTAGATGAACTTTCGCTGTCAGATATTGCCTCCTTTTTACACAAAACCGAGAACAACATTTATCAGATCAAGCACAGATCGCTCTCCCGCGTGAAAGAATGTATGGAAAAATGGAAAAAAGAAAAAAAAGAGTAAGAAAAAATAAGCGGCTGCATATAGGGTAATTAGAAGGAGGCACCATGATGAAACACCTGACAGACAATATGGAAATTTTGGCCGCATATATCGGCAATACGCTTTCAGATGATGAGAAGCAGCAGGTTGAAGAGCATCTGGCAGACTGTGACAATTGCCGGAAATTTTTTGTGCTTACAAACGATCTCTTACGGGAACCGGAACTGCCTGAAGCCGAAGTGATTACGGAAGCAGAAGCGATATCCGTCTGGAACAAGATCATTGCTGACATCGAAGGTAAAGAAAAAAATATCCCGACAAGGAACGGGAAAAAAGATAGCGATGAGTCTGGTTTTCAACCTAAAAAAAAAGAAGGAAAGCCGCCATCCGGGTATAGGAATTTTATCCAATGGATTACATCATCCTATTCCGAACTGCATATAAACTTTGCATTTGCCGCTGTCCGATCTCAGCCGGTGTCGAGAGTGGATTATATTCATCTGATCCGGGAAGTTGATGGTCTGAAAGCAGAGATGTTTGTAGAAAAAGCAGAACAAGAAAAAATTAATATTCATATCAGCGTATTTAAAGGGGATGAACCGGCAAAAAATGTCCGGCTTACCTTTGAAAAACAAGGCGGCGGCAGAGTGTCACGTCTTTTGAAAGAGGAGCGAGAGGCTTTTGATAACCTGTCTTTCGGTGCGTATTGCCTGACATTGAAACAGGATTCGCAGAAAAAAGGGATGCTATCTTTTGAAATTGATGAAAACGGACTCTATGAACAATAATACGGTTTATCTTGAAGCCAGCGGCGCCGGTGCCGGAGATATTCTGAACATCGGCATCAGCCCTAAACTGGATGATCCCATTTTGCAGTATAAGGCTATCTCTGTTTCTCTGAGCAAAATCGAAAACCGGTGCCTTGATATGATAGAATTCTTAAACAATGCCGGAAGAAAAGGCGGTCAGGGGCAGCGGGTATCTGAAAGACTCAGAGAAATGGGGCAGATGCTGTCCAACGAGCTGCTCACTCCTGATCTCAGAGAAAAACTGAGCAGAAGTGACGCGGAGTATCTGATACTGAAACTTGACGATCATCTGGTTCATATCCCCTGGGAACTGCTTTATGTGAGCGGAGGCTTTCTTTGCGAGCGTTTTAAAGTGGGAAGATTAGTCAAAACCCGTCAGGAAATTGCGGAAAGTGAAGACCGTTGTATTCCTTCACCCATGAAGATGTGGATCATCGCCAATCCGAGAAATGATCTTGCCAGCGCAGACGAAGAGGGAGAAAATATCTGCGATGATATGGATATGATGAATCAGGATCATGAAACAGCCTTGGTGGACACCTATCTTGACTCCGGCGTCACTCCGGACAGTATCAAAGAACGTCTGAAAAGTTATGATTTTGTTCATTTCGCAGGACATGCCGACTTTGTTCCGCATGAACCGGGACAAAGCGGATGGCGGGTTTCAGACGGTATTTTCAAAGCCGATGATGTTCACAGAATGATGGGCGGCCCGGCAATGCCCGCGCTGGTCTTTTCCAATGCCTGCCAGTCTGCCCGGACAGAAGCATGGAAAGACAGCGGCGCGTTCGGATTGGCAAATGCTTTTATGCTTGCAGGCGTCAGGCATTATATCGGGACAGGCTGGGATATTATGGATGAACCGAGCAGCCGCTTTGCCCAAAATTTCTACAAACATCTGCTTTCGGGAAAGACCACCGGCGAGGCGGTGCATCAGGCCCGTCAGGACCTGATTGCCGGCGGAGATGAAATCTGCTGGGCCAGTTATCTGTTGTACGGCGATCCGAGAGCCGCTTATTTTGATCCCAAAGACAGTTCCGAACAATTCGATGTTCCGGCAGAAAAAGAAAAGCAGGTGTCGGTCGGCAGCAAAAAGAATAACCCGAGATCAGAGGCAGTTCTTCCGGCTCCTCCGGAGATGATTCATGAGGAAAAAGATGAATCAAGAGAAGAGAAATCGCCGAAAAAAGGTTTGAATTTCAATCGAATAGGAATTGCAGTCGTATGTTTGATAACCCTTGTTGCATTTGCCGCTCTCATTATTTACTATCACTATAGAGAGAGTATTGAACCTCCGGGGATTTTGACCATAGCGGTTGTTTTTGATCCGGAGAAAGATATTTTTGATGAAGGAAAAAAGCAGATAATAAGGGCGGCAATAGAATTGGAATTGAAGACCTATCCTCGAGTAATACTGGTGGAACGGGATCCGTTAATATTACAATGGCTAATAAAAGAAATAGAGTCATGGAAAAGCAGTTATATAGATCCCCGCTATAAAAGGAAGGGCGGGATGTTGCCTGCAAGGCTTATCCTTCACTTTAAGATAGTCAAGGAAGATAAACCCGAAGTTCTGATGCGTCTGATAGACACAACACGGGGAACCATCGAGGAAATTCTGTTTGTAAAGATAGAAGACTCTTCGTCCATATCGAAACAGAAAGAGACTCTTTCCAAAGAACTTTTGAAATATCTGAAAGAGAAGTATCCGATCTGGGGTAACATTTCTGATGTGGATGTGAAGGATAAGGATAAGTATCCTGAGATAAAGGACAAAGGCGTTATTTTGAATATCGGAACAGATACAGGTGTGTATGTGAAGGATAAGGATTGTCAGCAATTCCGAGTTTTGGGAACAGATACCATTCTGGAAATCGTAGGGGCCGAAAAAGATTCAAGTACTGCCATTGTCAAAGAGGGGAAAATGCCGAAAAGGGGCGATAGAGTTCAGATTAAAGAACCACAACCGTAGGGTGGGTGAAGCGCAGCGAAACCCACCATTCTCGAAACTCGAACTATGCAGAATCCGATGGGGAAATGAGATATGCTGCCTGCAAGCGCATGGAAACTACCTGAAATCCTGCCGTTAGAAAACGGCGACCGCCTCACACGCGAGGAATTCGGACACCGTTACGGGTTCATGCCGGATGTAAAAAAAGCCGAACTGATCGAAGGAGTTGTATATATGCCTTCACCGGTACGAAATATGCACAGCTATGCCCACGGACAGATTATGGTCTGGCTCGGCACTTACTGCGCCATGACTCCGGGCATTAAAATGAACGATAACGCCACGGTTCGTTTAGATAAGAATAACGAAGTACAGCCGGATGCCTTATTGAGGATTGAACCCGAAGCCGGCGGACATTCCCGAATCAGCAAAGATGATTATATCGAGGGTTCGCCGGAATTGACCGTAGAAATTGCAGCCAGCAGTTCCTCTTATGATCTGCACGACAAAATGAAGGTTTATCGCCGAAACAGGGTTCAGGAATATATCGTATGGCGGGTTTATGAGAGAAAAATAGACTGGTTCGAATACAGACGGGGCAGCTATCATTCCCTGCGGCCCGATGCTGACGGAATCATAAAAAGTCAGGTATTTCCCGGACTGCATCTGCCGATAAAGGCATTATTGGAAGATGATTTGGCAAGGGTATTGGATGCGGTGCGAAAAGGAACAGACACAGCGGAACACGAGGCATTTGTCCGGCGTCTGAATGCCATTTACAGGGAGATTATGCGGAACCGAGCAGGGACATCTGATCATCTTTGACAGGAATGAGAACAAAAGCTGGGAAAAAAAGATATTTCTCCGTGAAGAAACCTATCATGGAATAAAGATAACTGTTTTGGGAATGTAGGGTGGATGAAACCCACCGCCTCCGTAATGTCGCTCAGTAATCGGAAATTTTTCTATTCCATAAATAGCTTATAAAAGAAATGAAAGGATAAGTCAATATGAAAACGTACAAAAATTTTATTATCAGACTTTTCGCAATGTTCATGGGGCTGAATATGATGATCTTAGGTCATTTGCCGGCTTTGGTTTACGGTGGCGGGGAGCTTGAAATTCCGTCTTCGTTCAATCCGGTGGGCTCGGGCGCAAGGGCATTGGGCATGGGCGGCGCATTCATTGCCGTAGCCGACGATGCGACCGCAGCTTCGTGGAATCCCGGAGGACTCACGCAGTTGAAGAATCCGGAATGCTCTGTTGTCGGCGCATTCTATCATCGGGGCGAAGACCTGACTTTCGGCACAAATCCCGAAGCCGACGGTTCGCACAGCATTTCGGACAGCAACATCAACTATCTCAGCGCGTCGTATCCCTTCGAAGCTTTTAATCATAACATGATTGTTTCGCTGAGTTATCAGCATCTGTATGATTTTAATCGGGAGTGGGGGTTTCCATTAAAACACTATGCGGACTTGTCACCACCGGGAAGCGGAATTCCAAGTATGCCAATAACCATGGATGATGACTGGGAATATCAATCGTCAGGCAGCCTGAGTGCGATAGGACTCTCCTATGGCATCCGGATAATTCCGGAATTATCTGTGGGGTTTACGCTCAACTTTTGGGATGATGATTTGACGCCTAATAATTGGGAAGAAAAGTATCGAAGGATCAGATCGGGAACAATAAACGGCGCGCCATATACGGAAACGGAAGAATATACCAAAAACGAAAAGCACTCTCTCGATGGTTTTAATTTCAATCTCGGAATGTTGTGGAGAATCAATTACAAATGGACGCTGGGCGCAGTCTTTAAATCTCCTTTTAAAGCCGATGTAGAACATAGATTTCAGGAAAATTCTGAAAGTGATATCAGAGATGAAGAATTAGAAATGCCCATGTCTTACGGAATCGGAATTGTATATAATATTTCAGATAATTTTTCTGTTTCAGGAGATGTTTACAAAACGGAATGGAGCGACTGCGTTTATAAAAATGCAGACGGTGAAGAAATAAGTCCGATTACCGGCGGTTCCGCTTCTGCTGTGGATCCGACTCATCAGATCAGGATAGGAGGTGAATATCGCTTTATTAATAAGGAAAAGGAATATCTGATTCCTGTAAGAGCCGGAATCTTTTATGATCCCGCGCCTGCTGAGGGAAGCCCGGATGATTTCTATGGCATTGCTGTCGGCATGGGGTTTACCAAAAATGATTGGTTTTCTTTGGATATAGCGTACCAGTATCGTGTTGGAAATGATGTAGGAGAATATCTCATGAGGAAAACCAACCTTCAGTTCTCTCAGGACGTTGATGAACACATGCTCTATTTATCTTTGATCTGGTATAAGTTTTGATTATGACAAGAATTTCGGACAAGAAAGGGTTTGTTTGATTATCAGTTGATAACATTTAAAATAAGGAGAATATGCCCATGACTGCAAAGATAAAAAACAAGTGTTTGGATTTGTGTAACCTGTTTGTTCTTTTCGTGCTGATTTGTCTTCCTTCTTCAGCCTTGGCCCTTAATCCTGATGCTTACGAGAAGGATAACAACCGCTATCAGGCGAAGCTTATCTTCCCGAATGATGCTTCTAAGCCTCATAATTTCCATGCTGCCACTGACAAAGACTGGATGATGTTTAACGTAACCAAGAATGATTCTTATACGATTAGAGTTACGAATGTCGGTGAGAAGTGCAATCCTGTAATTAATCTTTATAGCGATGGGAGCGCACTTCCGATCAAAACATGGTCGGATTCACAGGGTTCAGGTCAAGCTCGAACCTGCTCCAGGTATTTCTCCGTAGGTGCTTACTATCTGGAATTATATAATGCGACTGGCAGCAATGATGATACAGGGTATGACATCAGTATAGCCAGAGATAGCGGACCGGAATTTCCCGGAACTATACTCGGCATGGTTTTTGATTCTTCTGAGAATCCTATCAAACCGATTGCCGGAGCGAAGATTCATGTCAATGGTAAAGAGGTTGCCAGCTCTGACGGGTGGGCGGCCAACGGAAAATATTACCCTGGACTTATTGGATTTTATATGATTTCAGATGCTGCTGGCGATTATAGCATTACCGCTGAGGCTGAAGGATATGAAAAATATCAACCGCCAGAACCGGTAACGGTTTATGGGGCAAATATAACGGTATACATCATAAACATGGTACCTGATACTTCATGTTCTTTATGCAAAAAGCCGAAGACTTATTGTGTGGATAGCGATCTTGACGGGAGGGGAGACCC
>DYRK01000864.1 GCA_020718785.1 Desulfatirhabdium butyrativorans
ATTAACAGTGAAAGGAGTAAAATTGAAAAAATGGAAGCCGTGCTGATATCACCTGCAAGTTCGTGTATTCTGGGTATCCCGGGCTGGATTGTTTTTCTTCTGTTTCCGATTATCGGGGTTGCATTGTTCACTTACATCATTGCCAGACGGCTGGCACCGTTGACACTGGCTGCTCCGGATCCGCGGCTGGACCGCATTCCCTTACGGCTGCTCAACATGCTCAAATATGCGGTGGCACAGTACCGTCAGCCCCGCTATATGCTTGCGGGAGTCATTCATATTCTCATCTTTGCCGGTTTTGTCATTATCTCCCTGCATTCGGTCACATTGGTGATCTCCGGCATCAAAGAGGGATTCAGACTGCCGCTGATGGACGGGACATTGGGACATATTTACGGCGTGTTCAAAGATTTTGCAGGCACCTTTGTGCTGATTGCCTGTATTGCCGCTATCATCCGCAGAGTATATGTAAAACCTGCAAGATATGCGGTGCCGCCGCAGTACGGCAAAGATCACACAGCAGAAGCGGTTTTTGTACTGCTGATGATCTCAGGTCTGATGATATCGGATTCGCTGTTCGAGGGAAGCCTTGCCGCTGCTCAGATGCAGAAAGGACTGAAAACCGAGATTCTGGTTCCCTTGACTCTCAATTGGATGATGGCTTATCTCCTGAGCGGAGTTTCGATTTCTGCATTGCAGAAAATTCATCTTGTTTTTTATGTTGCCCATGAAATCATCTTTTTCTCATTTCTGAATTTTCTCCCCATGGGAAAACATTTTCACGTGATCACCTCGCTGCCCAATGTCTTTCTGATGAAATTGGACAAAGGCACGGTGAAACCGGTGAAATGGGGAGTTGAAGAGGATAAACTCGAAGAGCTTGAATCTTTCGGCGTCAAGAAATTCGGGGATTTCACGTGGAAGCATATACTGGATTTCTACTCCTGCGCGGACTGCGGCAGATGTTCGGATCAATGTCCGGCAAATGCGGTGGGACGGCCCTTGTCTCCCCGTTTTATCTCCATCAAGGGGCGCGAATATGCCTTTGAGAAATATCCTCTGAGAGGAGATTTCAGGAAAAAAGACCCGCTCATCGGAGATATTTACAGTGAAGATGAAATCTGGTCATGTACTACCTGCGGCGCGTGCGAGGCAGAATGTCCTATTCTCATCGAATACATTGACAAAATGGTTGACATGAGAAGAGGCATGGTTGACGGCGGCATGGTTCCCCAGTCTTTGCAAAAACCGCTGAGTGCATTGGAAAAACGGGGCAATCCTTACGGCAAAATGGAGAAAAAACGTGCGGACTGGACCAAGGACCTGAAAAAAGAGCATGACATAGAAGTCAAAGTTCTTGATGGAGAAACCGCAGATACTCTGTATTTTGTTGACAGTATCACATCCTATGATGACAGAATCCAGCAGATCGGCAAAGCCACGGCGAGAATTCTTTCCCTTGCAGGCGCAAATTTCGGAATTCTGGGTCATGCGGAAAAAGACAGCGGTCATGAAGTCAGACGCTTCGGCGAGGAAATGCTTTTCATGAATCTGAAAAGCAGCAATACCGAAGCCATCCTCGAATCCGGTGTCAAAGAGATTGTCACTGCGGATCCACATGCCATGAATGCGCTGAAGAATGACTACAAGGGACTTCCGCCTGTGGAACACATCAGCCAGTTTATTGCAAGGGCTGTCAAAGAAGAAAAGATCAGGCTGAAGCCGGTCGAGGGAAATGATGTCTATGTTTACCATGATCCGTGTTATCTGGGCCGGCACAATGAGATATACGATGCGCCCAGAGCCGTGATTGACGCTATTCCGGGCATCAGCCGCGTGGAAATGACCAAATGCAGAGACCGCTCCTTCTGCTGCGGCGGCGGCGGTCTGATGCTCTTCTATGAACCCACCGAAGAAACCCGGATGGGCAAGCTCAGAGTAGAAATGGCCAAAGAAGCCGGTGCGACGGTTATTGTCACTGCCTGCCCATTCTGCATGGTCAATATCGAGGATGCCATCAAGACAAGCGGGCTGGAAGGCAAAATGAGAGCCGTTGATCTGGCGGAGTTGGTTGAACAGCATCTGCTCACTGAGTAAGTAAATCGAAAAAAAGCCGTCTGAACCGCAGATTACACGGAAATA
>DYRK01000865.1 GCA_020718785.1 Desulfatirhabdium butyrativorans
ATGGGCGGCTGGATTTATGCGCAGATGCCGACAGCGCCAGCAGGAAGGAGGGCAGATTGTCACCCAGTCCTGACTCTCCTTTCTGACTCTCCTTTGTCACATTAAAAACAACCCTCCTTATCGAACCGGACAGGCGGGTTTCTCTCATCCGGCTCTCGGACAAGATTTCACTGTCACGAGGCCGCTGGCACAGAACAGAGAAATAATTCTTATGAGCATCTCCACTCAGTACCGATTGGCTGCGTACGGGAAGTTTGTCAGAGAGATGGCAGGCAATGTCGGTCGCTACCTGGAAGTGAAAACACCAGGACGGTCAAGGAAGGACGGAAATATAGTTCCGTCCCCTTTTTCTCCCCTTTTTCTCCTTACAGCTCATTTCTTGTTCTTATTATAAGAAAAAGAGCTGCGTAAGACACTTATCCCGTTCATAGGGGTCAGGTAGAGCAGGAAGCGGACTCCCCTCATTTTCTAATTTCCCCTCAGTCTACACAAATTCCTCTGGCTTTCAACTTCGATATTCGATATTCGTAATTCGATATTCTGCGGTTCGTTTTTCTCTTCCCTCTTCCTATGCTCGCAAGCAAAAAAATATAGGAAGTGTCCCAAATTTCCCCCCCCAAAAAAAAAACTACTCTGACCCCAATTTTCTTGACCCCAATTTTCTGACCCCAATTTCCGCCGTGCATCACTATCAGGAGAAAACCGTTCCTGAGCTACTCGATTAACTGCTCGACCATAATCCCCATGGCCGCAGCGATTCTGGCAAGGGTTGATCTCCGCGCACCGGCATGGTCCTTTTCTAATCTGGCAATGGCGGCCTGTTTCATCTCACACTTCGCTGCAAGTTCAACCTGAGTCATTGCAAAATGCTCACGCCAGGCGGTAATCAAACTTACCCCTCTGCTGTTGGCCTTTACCACATCATTGGGAAACCAGATATCAAGCTCCTGCCTGTTGCTGATCAGCATCTGATATTCATCCCACGGAATGACGGCAAAAGCAGGTTTGCCGCCGGAGCTGATAATCTGGGGTTCAATATGTGCGTTCATCTCTTTTTTTTACCTCCTGAATGCTGATAACCTTGATGCCGTTGTTATAATCAAACAAAATCCTGTACCTGCCGACACGCAAGCGATACCCGTACTGATGGCCAGTCAGAGGTTTGACATCAACCCCGGCAACATCGGGAAAATCGGCAAGAAGATCAATACGATCATGGATTGTCTCCCTCTCTTTTGCCGGGATCAATTTTATCTGCTTGCGTGCGCGATTATGCCACAGAATTTCATTCATCGAAACGATTATAACATTTTATAACAAACAGGCAAGAGCAGAAAGAGAAAGATGTCAGTCAATTATTTTTATAGGAGGGGCAACATATACGGGAAGCGGTTCCCATGCGGCGCATGGGAACCAAAAAAAGTGAGGATACTCACTAACCGAAACCTTGCTACATGGCATCCAGAGGAGAATTGATAAAGACCTGTGGAGGCACTTGGAATTTTGCACTCAATGCTATTACCTGCCTGATATTCAAACTTCTTTTTCCATTCAAGACCTCCGATACAACCCCTTGAGTGCCAATCTCAGGCAAGTCTGATTGTTTCAACCCATGCTCGTTCATTAAATAACGAAGAACCTCTCCAGGTAAGCCATGTACCGGAGGAACAGTGCGCTTTTCATATATCTCGATGAAGTCCCCCAAAACTTCCATAAGTGATGCAAGAGGGTGATTTTCATTTTCACCTATTTCATCAATCAAATCGTCAAGGAATGAAACACGGTTCTCATACTCCGCGTCTGAGTGTGGGACAGAAAGAATATCTTTGACTAAAGGCCAGACATGGACAATATTTTCAAGTTGTTGATTCATCACGCCCCCTCCTTCCATTTATTTTTGTCATATTCTCCATGTGTTAATATGTGACGAATATACAACCGTTGCCCTTTGTAATGCAGGGCTGCAATCAACCTGGCCTTATTGCCACCAATGTTGAAAACCGTCAATCCCGCAACCTGATCTGCACTTGGGAAAATCGCGCGAAGTTCAGCAAAATTTCCAATGGTTGAGTGCGTAACGATTCGATACCAGGAATCAAGCGCTGGAGTACAATCTGGGTATTTTTGTACAAAGTC
>DYRK01000866.1 GCA_020718785.1 Desulfatirhabdium butyrativorans
TTCATAATCGAAAATTCCGATCTGTTGTTGTCAATCAGAATCAGCAGATTGAAAATGCCCCATGACCGCTCCCGGCGGATTGACAAATCCGCGGAAAATGCCCGGGATATGTCAATCCGGGCGGACTTTTGGGAGAACTTCCGATCTGCTGAGAGTTTTTAAAACGCTGTCTGTAAACAAAACAATAAATGTGTCCGTCATATACCACAATATCGGCAGACCGGAAAGACAGAAAACATCCGGATTCTGTTTTTTTTCTCGTTCCCAAGCCCCGGCTTGGGAACGCGCTTGCCGGGGAGGCCCCGGCTTCCCGTGACAGGAGACGGACCGAAGCCGGGGCTTCGGGCGCAGATGCGTTCCCAAGCCGGGGCTTGGGAACGAGGAAAAAAAAGCTTGATTTCGGCAACGCCCTGCTTTATTATGCAGGTGAATGCTGACGGAAGATCAGCCGGAAGACTGAATTTTGAATTTCAGATTGCGAAAAATATATGAGCAGACAGATTCTCGGAATCGATATCCGACATGATTCCATATCCGCGGTACGCGTAAGAAACGGTATAAAGGGCAACTGGATAGAGTCCTTTGTCCATGTTCCGATATCGGTCTCCGCCCCGGCAAGTACGACGCTGACAGAGGACTCCGAGGAAGGGATTTCAGGAGCAGTGCCTTCGCCGATTGCCGCCGCGCTGGAAAAAGTTCTCGAAATAACCGATGCGGCCGAAGCGTCATGTATTGTTTCCATACCCGCGGAAGAGGTTTCTTACAGAAATATTCAGATTCCTTTCAAAGATCAGAAAAAAATCAGACAGATTCTGCCCTTTGAACTGGAAGCCCTGCTGCCCTTTCCCTCAGAGGACATGATCAGCGATTTTCACGCCGTAAACCTGCCTGACGCCAAAGAACATACCGATATGATTGCGGCGGCTGTGGAAAAATCTGTGATACAGTCTTATATAGATATCCTCGCGTCCTTCAAAATAGAACCTGAAACAATCACAGTGGGCGGATTTCCGGCAGCTCTGATGCTGACGCGGTTTGCAAACATTCCCGAAAACTGTTTTTTCATGGATATCGCGGCGGTACGCTGCACGGTATTTGTCATTATTTCAGGTCAGATATGTCTGATCCGCTCTTTTCCTGTCAATTCGAATATAGGCAGAACAGATGCGATATGTGCGGATGTTCAATACACCCTTGCCGCGTTTGAGGAAATTTTCCATCCGGGTGTAAATTTTCAGCCCGATGAAATCTATATCACCGGATACGGCGCGGACGGTTCCGGCTTTGAACGGGAAGCCGAGCGTATTCTCGGAATTCCTGTAAACCGGGCAGATATTATCCGTGACAGCGGCGCGCTGATCAGAACAGACTCTACCACCTATTCAAAAACTTCTGCCCAGATGGATACGGTCTATGCCCTTGCCCTCGCAGAGATCGAGGGTATCCCTGTACCCAATTTCCGCCGGGGTTCCTTCGCGCCGAGAAGACAATGGGCTGAATATAAAAAACATATTATTCAGAATGCAGTGCTTCTGCTGATGGTTCTGATATCGGCTTTTCTGACTCTGTTCATTGACGCATCTTCCAAGGAAAAGAAACTGGCAGATATGAACGCCCAGATCATCGCCATTTTCAAAACAACCTTTCCGGATGCCAAGAAAATTGTTGATCCCCTGCATCAGATGAAGGCAGCCGTCGAAGAGGAAAAGAAAAAAGCTGTGTTTCCGACAGAAAGCGGCAAAATGATTCGCAACGTTGATATCCTTAATGAAATCAGCAGACAGATCGCTCCTGAAATTGATGTGGAACTGGCAAAACTTTTTATCAGGGAAGACAGCGTGGAGATTTCCGGAGAAACCGACACGCACAATTCGGTGGACGATATGAAGAACCGGCTTGAAAAATCGCCGATCTTCAAAGAAGTCACGATTGCCTCATCTGTTACCGAGAAAGACGGGCGGGTAAGGTTCAGGCTTCGCATTGTCTTATAAAATCAATCACAAAACGGCTTGCGTCTGTTTTAAGCAGGGGCGTTTTACAGTAAAACGATTTTGCAAATCGTTTAAGCGCACAAAACGGCTTGCGTCCGTTTTAAGCAGGGGCATTTTACAGTATAACCCGGTGGGTTTCACCC
>DYRK01000867.1 GCA_020718785.1 Desulfatirhabdium butyrativorans
TGGGAATTGACGGTACAGTGCGAGTCAAGTCTCCGGATGAAGATGCTGCTCAAGGGCTGACAATCCTGCCTGCGAATTATCTTGACACGTCCCGCTGGCTGAAAACGCCATGCTCGGCACGGTCCGGGGAAAAAATGAGCCGGTTTGTGATAACCGGACGGGATGCCATACCCGCTGCCCTTGACGACTGGCTGCCGGCTCCGCCGCTTTTTTTTGACTACCGATGAGACAGCGATCAGAATGTCCGAACCCTGATTTTCAGAATTTCTGACTCCGGAGTGCTGAAATGAAATTTCAGCGCACAGACACAAAAAACGACTTGCAAAGTCGTTTTACTGTAGAACGATTTTTTAAATCGTTTTTTTTCAAATCATTTCAGATAGAAAACGACTTGCAAAGTCGTTTTACAGTAGAACGATTTTTCAAATCGTTTCAAAGTCCGGAGTGCTGAAATGACCCATTTTATCGGTTAGTACCTCTGCGGCTGAACGGCAATGTCCGAACCCTGATTCAAGGATTAAAGGATGTGCAGGATTTCTGCCAAAGCTCCCGAACTTCGGGGGTCCCGACACAATCTTTGAAGACAAACGTGGAAAAGGAGGTGAATTGATTTACCATGAAAGCGAGAGAAAAACTTATCGGAATGCAGGAAGACTTTTATCGGGTGCGTATTGAAAAAATCGTCGAACAATTGATCGGAGAGAAAGAGAGTTTCAAAAGTCTCAATAAATATCATACGACAGAATCTCTGACCGAACTGATGAAAATGAAAATTTCCCCTGAAAATTTTATCAATATTTCAGAAAAAGAACTGTCCGAAAAAATCAGGAAAGTGATGGCTGTAAAAGCCCTCTTTTCTTTGTTGGATGATTTCACACCGGAGCAAAAGCAGATTTTCAACAATGCGGTCGGCGGAAGATAAATATCTATGCGCTATCTTTTGGATACCAATATCATTTCTGCTGTCCTTAACCGAAATAGGGCGGTTGAAACGAAACTGGAAGAAACTGCTGTTGACAACCCTATCTGTTTCAGCATGATCAGTTATTATGAAATCAGGCGGGGACTCCTTGCTGTCCATGCGACACGGAAAATGAGACATTTTAACGAACTTTGCCAAGAAATTTCTGTGTTGCTGCTTGATGAACTGGATATCGCGGATCAGGCTTCACAGATTTTCGTAAATTTGAAAAAGCAGGGTGAATTGATACAGGATGCGGATATTCTGATTGCAGCGACCGCTCTTGTCCACGACATGGTTATCGTTACGGATGATAAACATTTTCAGCGGATTTCAGGTTTAGCAGTCGAAAATTGGCTGAGAGAGTAAAATGAATGCAACCCGTTGAAAACTGTCCGAACCCTGATTCAAGGATTAAAGGATGTGCAGGATTTCTGTCAGACGGACTGAATTTTTGAATCTTCGGAAAGCCTGCGGCTGAACAGCAATCACGGTAAAGTTTTTTTCACATTCAAAAAGCTAAAAGATATAATTATCGGATTCGGAAGCCGGCAGAAAATTTTAAGGAAAAAACATCATGAACATTCAGGAAAATGAAAAGAATATTCAGGAAATATGGGCATTGTTCAGGGAAACGGACAGGAAGATCAAGGCAATGTCTGAGGAGTCTGAAAGACGCTCCAGAGAACTCGATGAACGCTTCAAGGCGACTGACAGAAAGATAGACAAAGTGGCAGGCATGTTCGACACCCAGTGGGGAAAGCTAATGGAATCTCTTGCGGAGGGCGGCGTTCTGAAACTTTTTCAGGAAAGGGGAATCGGCGTATATCAGATTTATCAGCGGGCAAGATGCCGGCGGAACGGACGGCATTTGGAAATTGACCTGCTTCTGGCAGATGACGACGTGGCTGTCGCTGTGGAAGTGAAGACCACCCTGAAAGCCGATCATATCACTGAATTTCTGGAAGATATGTCCGAGTTCCCGGAATTTTTTCCCCGTTACAGAAATTCAAAAATTTACGGAGCCGTGGCAGCCCTGCGGATGGAACAGCAGTCGGAGCGATTTGCCCAAAAGCAGGGACTGTTTGTGATAAAGATCGGCGGGGACGGAATGACGGAAATGCTTAATCCGACTGATTTCAAAGCAAAAAATTTCGGGGCGGAAGGCTGATT
>DYRK01000868.1 GCA_020718785.1 Desulfatirhabdium butyrativorans
TTTTTAAAGCTGAGAATAGCATATATGATTCAAAAAATGAACCGGAAAAACCAAAATTGAAGTATTATAGTCTGGTAGGCTCATCTGTTAAAGCAGGAAACCGAATGTCTCTTACAGTCGCAAGTGCAACATGGCACAAGGTATCTTTCAGAATGGTCGTATCGGGGTTGATAATCATAAAAATAACATCTTCCTGATTAACAACGGTAAGATTCGGAATAATTCCCTGAAGCGTAACATCTCCCCAAATCACAAGTTCAGCATGATATTTCTTTCCAAAATCCCTTGCCTGCTCGTGAGATTCAATTGACACAAAGGTTTTTTTTACTTCTGCATCATTAATGCCCAATTCATTGAATCGGGCATTCAACGTGTTTTGTATTGTGCCTTGTATCTCTTTTCCTTTGTTATTCTGAGCATCACTATCTCCTTCAAAATTTGCGACAATAATGCCATAAGTATTTATTTTAAATGGTTTGATTGTGTTTTGTATTAAATACCATTCCCAACATACAAATATTAAAGCAATGATAAAGATTGTTGCTCGGACATGATAAAACCGCCTTTTTGTTCTCAGTTTATATCCATACAGATAAAGTTCCCTTTATTCGAAATAGAATCGGCTGTCAACAAAAAAATGCCCCCGGCTGAAAATTATTTAATAGATTCATTTTAAACAACAATATCAAATTATTGAATATATAAAGCTGCTGTGAAACTCTGTATCACAATCGGAACCCGAGTGTTGTCCCGCGTTCTTCAATATGCTGTTGACACTCGGATTGAACTGTGGTATGATTTCAGACAAATAAAATGATTTGTATGAAAAAAATACGATAAGGCAACAGGCAAAATTCAGCCTTACCGCACCCTTGGCTGAATTTCTGTGCAACTATAAACTTTCTGCTTCAGAGGAAGAGCGATGATACGAGATTTTTCTGTTTATGATATTTTTCAAAGAAATGCCCGGCTATTTCCCAATGAAACCGCATTGGCGGAAAAAGACCTCCGCCTCACTTTCGGCGAATTGCTGAAACAGACGGACATGCTGGCGGCGGGCTTGGCTGAACAGGGCATCGTCAAAGGGGAGCGCATAGCAGTTTTGGCAAACAATCATCACCGATTTTTTTTGCTTTTCGGAGCCTGCGCCAAGCTGGGAGCAATAGTTGTTCCGATCAACTGGCGGCTTTCTGCGGAAGAAATCCGCTATATTTTGCAGGATTGCTCGCCCAAGATATTGTTTACAGACAGCACTCACAGCGAAAAAGCCCGCGAACTCAAGGCAGAGGCGGTTTTCGATCTGGATGGCATAGATGAACTGATGAGAGATATTCCGCTGACAGCGGCTCCGCTTGCAATGGACGATCCTTTCTGTCTGATTTATACTGCGGCAGTGGACGGAAAACCAAGAGGCGCCTGTCTGACTCAGGGCAATATCGTGATCGGAAATACTCAGACCGCGGCGACCATGGGATTGACCCGTCATGACGCTTGTCTTAACATGCTTCCTTTGTTTCACATAACCGGAATCAATCTCGGCATGGGGGTAATGCACGCGGGCGGCAAAAATGTAGTAATAGAAAAATTCGATGAGAAAATAAGCCTCGAACTGACCGAAAAAGAAAGAATTTCCGTAATGGGAAGTTTTCCTCCCATTCTTTCCCGCCTCACAGTCGAAATGGAAAAGAAACACTACGATCTGTCTTCGCTCAGAATCGTACTGGGCATTGACGGGCCCGATAATATCGTGCCGTTCGAGCAGAAAACAAAGGCAAAATTCTGGATTCTGTACGGACAAAGTGAAACTACGGGTTTGGTCACTTTTTCCCCGGCTTCGGAAAAACTCGGTTCTGCGGGAAAGCAGGGTCTTTTAATGAAAATGCGGCTGGTGGATGAAAACGATCAGGATGTGCCTGCCGGGGAAAGCGGCGAGATTGCGGCTCAGGGACCTTTAGTTTTCAAAGGCTACTGGAATCAGGAAGAACTCAACCGGAAAACTTTCCGCAACGGCTGGCATCATACCGGCGATCTCGGGCAGCTGGACGATGCCGGGTATCTCTGGTTCAAAGGACGGAAGCCGGAAAAAGAACTGATCAAACCCGGAGGGGAAAATGTCTATCCCGCTGAAGTCG
>DYRK01000869.1 GCA_020718785.1 Desulfatirhabdium butyrativorans
GTAAGTCCCAAAGTTATTTTTCCATTTCAGGGCAAGGAATGACCGTGTCCGGACCTCATACCGCCGAAGGTTAAATTTTATTTCCTGAAAACTCAAGTTCTTTATCAAGAAAATTTGTATTTCCCGACCATGCGGCATCGGAAAACACAGCCTGCCGCGATTCTTTTCTTGACAATCCCAAGAAAACTATGGATTTTAAAAAAATGAAACAACATGATTATTCGAAGGACTTCTGCACAGATTGAAATAATATATGAATATTCAGCGATACTTTGAAATCCTTGAGCTTGATATGAACGCTTCTGCGGAAGATGTCAGAAAAGCCCGCAGAGATTTGATTTTTATATGGCATCCGGATCGAGTATCTTCCAAAAATCCCCGTCTGAAAAAAAAAGCCGAAAAAAAAATAATAGAAATCAATGAGGCTTATGAACGGATATCTGCTTTTCTGGAGGGAAAATCGGCTGCCGTACAGACAGAACGGAAACCGATTCACAACGCGGATGAAACAATCCATCAATCTTATCCGCTGATTCTGAATGAAGCTGATTTCTATTTCAGACAGGGGCTTGCTTACGGAGAATCCGGGGAACACCGGAAGGCTGTGAAATGTTTCGCACAGGTCATCCGTCTGAGACCTGATGATGCAGAAGCTTATTATAATCGGGGAGTTGCAAACAATAATGCCGGAAACGGCAGACAGGCGATAAAGGATTTTACGCAGGCTGTCCGCATCTGCCCCGCATATTCGGCTGCCTATCTTTACCGCGGATATATCTACGCGGAATTGGATAAGCCCGAGCTTGCGTGCAGGGATTTTCAGAAAGCCCGTGATCTGGGAAACGGCATCGGGATGGAATGGGCTGAAAAAAGGAAAATCTGTTTTTAAGTTCGTTTTCTACGTTCTGCCAAACAACATTCAGTAGATCGAAAAGTTTCAATCCGGAGTGCAAAAATAGAGCGAAGCGATTTTTTGCACCGCCGCAACTTTCGGAAATCCGGCCGGCGGTGCAAAAAACCGCTCCGTTGCACTCCGCTCTGTTTTTGCACTCCGGAAATTTTCGATCTGCTGGCATTGTGATAACCACCGTTTGGAAGTGTTGCAGAGCAACACTTCCAAACGTCCTGTAAGAAGGGCTATGCCTTACTGTTCATACACAGGCACATTCTGAGGATTCGAAGTAATCACACAATTCTGAATGACAATTTGGATACCGCCGGAAGTAATGGTTGAAGATGACCAGCCTCCTGACGATGAAGACGTGGCTGTGGAAGTACCGTAGTCTGTGTAAAGCGTAAAGGTACAACCCTGTTTCAAAATATAGGGCTTTGCATATCCCCCGGAACTTGTGGTTCCGCTTATATAGCTTGCGGCATAAGTTGTTCCTGCGCTGTTATAGGCCCCTACCTGATAAAAATAGGTAGTTCCTGCCTTCAGTCCTGTGTCCGTATAACTTGTTATATTGGCGGACACGGTTCCTATTTTGACCCACTGGCTGTTATCCCAGCGCCAGACCGTAAATCCGGTCTCGTTCGCGGAACTGTCAGTCCATGTGACTTTTATACTGCTGCTTGAAACGGCTGTCGCTTTCAGGTTTGTCGGTGCAACGGGGGCTGAGGCAACAACAGAGGCTGTATCGGTTATGACAACGGTTTTTGTCCCGCTTTTCGTTACACCGCCGTAGGTGTAACTTGCAGTTACC
Organism: Desulfatirhabdium butyrativorans; assembly: GCA_020718785.1. Classification (GTDB taxonomy): domain Bacteria; phylum Desulfobacterota; class Desulfobacteria; order Desulfobacterales; family DYRK01; genus DYRK01. The sequence continues at coordinate 1,704 of DYRK01000869.1, forward strand.
GTGACCGACTGATTGGAAGTAACAGACTGGGTTATCAACTTCCCATTTCCACAAGAAGAACATATACCAGCATATGAATCAAAATAAGCATAAGCCGAATTCTCACTCCATGCAGCCGAACCTGTAATATTCTGAGAAGTCCCATCAGAAAAATAAGCGGTTGCCGTATAACTCGCGGATGAATTCTCATTCACACTTGAAGAACCTGAAACCGAAACAGATGTCAATGTCTTGGCAGCGACAACATTTGCTATCGTAACGGTTTTGGTTCCACTTTTCGTTACACCGCCGTAGGTGTAGCTTGCGGTTACCGTGGCCGACTGATTGGAAGTAACAGCCTGTGTCATCAGTTTGCCTTTGGTGTAAGAATCAAAATAGGCATAAGCCGAATTCTCACTCCATGCAGCGGAGCTTGTAACATTCTGAGA
>DYRK01000168.1:0-2387 GCA_020718785.1 Desulfatirhabdium butyrativorans
GATGCCATTTTTTCCCCGCGGTCCGTAGCTGTCATAGGGGCTTCGACCGCTCCCGGCAAGGTCGGTCATGACATATTTGCCAATATACTCAAAGGAGATTTTCAGGGAATACTTTTCCCTGTGAATCCCGGAGCAAAATCTGTTTCAAGCGTGAAATCCTATCCATCTGTCAAGGATATTCCCGATGAGGTTGACCTTTCTATTGTCATTCTTCCGCCTCAATATGCTATCAAAGCCGTGGAAGAATCTATCGAAAAAGGAGTCAAAGGGATGGTCATTGTCTCTGCGGGATTCCGGGAGGTGGGACCCGAAGGTCTTGAAATGGAAAACAGAGTCGTTGCGATGTGCAGAGAGGCAGGCGTAAGGCTCGTGGGTCCCAATTGTCTCGGAGTCATAAATCCCACGCCTTCGGTGAGACTGAACGCCAGCTTTTCCGCACGGATGCCTCAGCCCGGAAAAATCTCTTTTATCTCACAAAGCGGCGCGCTATGCACTGCGGTGCTTGATTTTGCAGCAGACAGGGATTTCGGTTTTTCGAAATTCATCTCTATCGGCAACAAAGCAGATGTGGATGAATTAGACCTCCTGCGCTATTTTCATCATGACCCGGAAACCGAAGTCATTATGATTTATCTTGAAGAACTCAGGCGAGGTCCCGAATTTATTGCAGAAGTCAAAGAAATAACCTCCGGATACAGACCCACGCCGGTGATTGTAATCAAATCCGGAAGAACCGGCGCAGGCGCAAAGGCTGCGGCATCGCATACCGGCGCGCTGGCAGGCTCCGAAGCGGTTTATGATGCGATTTTCCGGCAGGCAGGCATTATCCGGGCAGATTCCATCAATGAGCTTTTTGATTTTGCCAGCGCGTTCACCTACAAAAGCGAAACTTCGCTGGGAAAGGTCCGGCGGAAAGTCCCGACCGGCAACCGCGTGGCTATTGTCACTAATGCGGGAGGTCCCGGAATTGTTGCCACGGACGTGACCGTTTCTTCGGGGCTTACGCTTGCACACTTCAGCGAGGAAACAGTGGATGCCCTTGCGAGCCATCTGCCTGCCGCAGCCAATATCCATAATCCCGTGGATGTGATCGGCGATGCCACGCAGGATCGCTATGAAAAGGCTCTGAGCGCGGTTATCCGGGATGAAGGGGTGGACGGCGCGCTGGTGATTCTGACGCCTCAGTCCATGACTAATGCGCTGGGAACCGCTGAAGCCATTGTCCGGGTGGCAAGAGCTTCGCATAAACCGATTCTCTGCTGTTTCATGGGCGTAGTTGATGTGTCTCAGGGAGTCAAATATCTTCAGGAATACGGCTATCCGGTATTTAAGTTTCCTGAAGACGCTGCCAAGTCTTTCGGGCAGATTTACCGCTATTCCCAATGGCTCACCCGGCAGCATCTTGCCCAGTTCACCTTTGAACATGACAAAGAACGCGCGGCACAGATTATCGCGGACTGTCTTGCTTCGGGAAAAACCAATATCGGCGAACTGGAAGGCAATGAACTGCTGAAATGCTACGGCTTCAATGTGCTGCCCACCCGTCTGGCAAAAACCGGCGATGAGGCTGCGAGTATCGCTCAAGATATGGGGTTTCCGGTAGTCATGAAAATTGTGTCGCCTCAGATTCTGCACAAATCCGACGCGGGCGGAGTCAGGCTGCGGCTTCAGACTGAGGATGATGTCAAAAAAGCCTTTGACGGAATTGTCGAAGGCGCAAAAGCCTATAAGCCGGATGCCGTGATTGACGGCGTGCTGGTTCAGAAAATGGCACCCACTGGCAGTGAAGTCATTCTGGGCGTGAACCGATATCCGATTTTCGGACCTCTGCTCATGTTCGGTTTCGGCGGTATCTTTGTGGAGGTATTTCAAGATGTGGCGTTCCGGCTCGCTCCTATCGGCAGAAACGAGGCGCGGCGCATGATCCGGAGCATAAAAGCCTATAAGTTATTCACAGGATTCAGGGGAAAACCGGCAGCGGATACCGATATTCTGGAAAAACTTATGGTCAGTCTTTCGGATATGGTGATAAACCATCCTGAAATCAGCGAGATGGATATCAATCCCCTGTTAGTTCATGAAAAAGGAAACGGGGCAACGGTTGCAGACTGCCGGATGATTCTTAAAGCTGTATAATGCAGGGTTTTTTTATAAAACGGTGTGTGCAGCAAAAAAGGGCACGTCGCCGACGTGCCCCTACGATACCTCACCCTGTATTTATCGCCATTGTTCCAAATCGGTTCGGAAAATACGGATGCGTTTCAGTATTGTCTCGCGTCTGATATTGAAAGCGATCATGCCTGCCATGATTGCCGTTCCCAGCAGCACTAAGTTTATAAAACGGTGTGTGCAGCAAAAAAGGGCACGTCGCCGACGTGCCCCTACGA
>DYRK01000168.1:2487-10401 GCA_020718785.1 Desulfatirhabdium butyrativorans
GTCTGATATTGAAAGCGATCATGCCTGCCATGATTGCCGTTCCCAGCAGCACTAATACAATCCCTTTTCCCAATGTCTGCCGGGAATAGAAGAAGAATAACTGAGCGAGAACATTCAATACCATGAAGATGACTCCGCCGTAAAGGAATGCCCGGATCCGCAGGGCAATACCTAAGCCTGCGCCCGTCAGACTCAGGAAAAGCACCAGCAGAAAATGAGACATTTCAGGCTGAAGGAAAAAATCCAATGTGGCACAGGCATACAATACTGTAAGCGATGCAAGACGCATACTGTTCAGGGTTCCGGGTTTCAGTTCTTTCCGATGCAGATGTAGCAGAATCAGCACGCTTAATGCAGCGGGTGCGGCATACAGTTGAATCAGGCTGCTGCTGTTTGCCCAGGCAGGTATCCAGAGATAAATAGCTCCGTTCAGGCTTAGTATTCCCAGAATCAATGCCATGAAGCTGCCGGAAGTATAGCGTATGGACAGATACAGCGTACTGGCGGTCAGCAGCATCGCACAGAGCGGCAGGGATGAATTTGCCTCAAGAGAAACTGCTGCTGTCAGCGAAAGTATCGGCAATAGCATAACTGCATTCAACAGAGAGCCTGACAGAGCTTTATCCGAAATAAATCGCTGAAGCATGAACAATGCCCAGCCGAATGCCATCAGTGCGGAAGAATCGCCTATCGTCAATGGCATGAGACCTATCCATAAAAGGCGCAGATATATACCGGCCAAGGCAGTCAACAGAGATACGCCGTAAACCAGTTTTTTTTCCCGGAAATGATATAGGCGAAATACTCCCAGAGCAATTATCGAAGAAACTGCTACTAAGCCTGCTATCCCTTGAATCATCATATTTTCAAAAGGTTTATCCGACATCAACCGAGAGATGAACGTAATCAGGTGCAGACCCCATTCGGCTATCGCAATACCGAACTCGCAGGAAAGATTATCCAAAAAATGCTTCCGGATAAACGACGGTTGCGTCAGACCTTTGCGGCACACGCCGATCCCTATCCATACGACAGCTATCATTTGCAGGGAATACCAGGGCATCAGAAGCTGAAGTCTCGGAATCTGCGCCCGTATCAGGGGCCATATCTGCCACAATACCAGCCCCTGAGTCTTTTCCGACGGGACCAATATCAGGGGCCAGGTATGAAGCAGTACCAATCCGAGTATATGGGCTGTCCATAGCAGAATAGGGGATTTCCGGCGATGACTCAGTATGGAAAAAATTCCGGTCAGTATGCCTAAAGTCAGCAGGCTCTCTGTAAGTGATGCTACCGGTACAAACAGCAGTGCCGGTATCACAATCCACGGACAGACAGACAGCCAGCCGGACATTGCCCGGACTGTCACCGAAACCGTCTCCGAATCCTGTCTTTGACTCATATAATTAGTAGCACTAAGCAGCAGTCCGCTCCACACTGCAAGCAGCAGCGGCAGATGCGGTAAGGATGAGTAGTAATCGAATACTGTCAGAACAAGGACAAAGACAGATAAAATCAGGCTGTGGGCATTCAGAGTGCGAGGCTTCAGAATAAACAGGTGCAAAAAAGACAGTGTCGCAGTGACACTGCCTGTCAGGGAAAGGAGTTCGTGACGATCTGAGAAATTATCAAACAGCACAATCAGATTACCGGCAAACAGTAGCAGCAGGCATACCCATGAAATCATAAAAGACCAGACCTGCAAAGGAATGCTCAGATCATGTCTGCCCCATTTCTCAGACAACAATCCCCGGACTGCCAGCTTCCGCCACAGTTTTCCCATGTACAGCAGAAAATTTGTCCATATCAGCGGACAGACGATAAATCCGGTTATAACAATATCACTGTCTATATGGAATAGGGACTTTCCGATCCATAAAATACCTGCCCATGTCAGTGTTCCCGTGGCAGACCAGCGGAAAAGCGGACTGCCGCTGTTTCTAAGCATCATAAAGAGATAAACAGAAACGGACAGCCAGTAAGACCATTGAAAAAGCGTGTCGTTCTTATCCATGAACACGGGCTGGCTGATAATGATCATCCCAAGACCGGCATATATCCATATCTCGGAACAGATATTCCATTTGGGAAAACGGGAATTGAAAGGGGGTAAAGCCCAGTTAGTAATACTCCACAGGGTATATGCCCAGATCATCACTCCTATCTCTGTCCGCAGACCGCTGATTGACAAAACATTCAGAGCAAGTCCGGTCAGCATTATCAGAAGACCTGCTCCCCGCCAGCGGTCTGCCTGCGCCAAGGGCACAGACAGCGGGAACAGAGCAATCGCCGAAATAAGGAATAGAAATACATTGAACTCAGCCGATTCTCCGAATATTCCTGTCATGAAAAGTATTGCAATATGCAGCAATATCCAGCAGTAGTCTGCTGCTGCAACATACCATAGCGGTCTGACATATAATGAATTCCGGGAATAGCCGCCTATAGCGTAGGACAACGAGGAAAATCCCAGCGCGAGCAATGCCGGAAAAATTTGAATACCTCCGGACAGCCAAAAGATCAATGACACTCCTTCGTGAAGTAGAAAGACATATCCCCACAACAGCGTCAGATTGACTGAGAATATACCGGTCAGACATAGAATTCTGCTGCCGATTCTGTGATTCACGAATAAAATGCCGAGAGATGCCGTACCCAGAGCAAGAACAGGCATTGCCGTAACACTTCGCTCGAATATCAGAGGGAGTTGCTGACCTGCTCCGATAAGTGCAAGAAGTATTGCTATATGCAGAAGCGGTTTATAATACAGGCTCCTTTTATCCTCGGCATTCCGGCCCGATATCCACGCGGCTGCGCCCATGCAAAGGCTTATCAGGGCAAAGAGCAGCCCGGTCCGGGAATCAGGTAGAAGCAGATGAGCATCACTGACAGACAGAACCCGAACATGAATGACTATTGCTGCCATCGTCAAAAGCGTCAGCATGATATAAGCCTGACTGCTGCGTTCATAGTATCGGTTTGTGAGCAATAGAAATACTATAGCGGTGAACAGTGTGGCGATAATTGCCGGATCGGGTCGGTCAAGCCAATGCCGTATTGCCACGGTCAAGGCGGAGAAGATTATCAGCGATGCAGTTCTATATGTCCATATTTCCACCTGATTCCGCCCCCCGTTGTGACCGCCATCCACGTTCAGTAAACGGGCAGCCCGCAATGTCAAAGGAATATTTGCTGCCCATCGGAGGGTCATCCAAGACACAAGCGCATAAAGGGCTGCGGCAACGCTTAATCCTGAAATCGTCAGGTCATAGTGATGATAAAGAGGTATCAGCAATGAAGCCAATCCCAATATCAGAGGCACAGACCAGAGTTGAAGCACTCGGAAATAAGCAGCAAAAAGCATAGTGGTCAGAACCATAAGGCTGCTGTTCAATGCCCATGCCGGGGTCAGAGTGCATTGCGGCAGATATGGCAGAAAATGCCGGAGCGCAATGCCCCACAATATCACCATGAACTGTTTCAAAGGAAGTCGCATCACTTCGACCCGTGAAAGCCGTCCGGCCGGATACAGCCATGAAAGTGAAAAATGAGAAGTGAGAAAAGAGAAATGGGTTTCGGGTATCCCGACTTTTTGCTTTATGGCTTCAATCCGTTCTGCACGCCAAAGGATCAGCCATAGTACGAGAGCAGCGATGATTTCCGTTATGCCAGCAGATGTATAAGGAAAGTAGGAATACTTGATAAAAGCTCCGGCTGCACCGCCTGAAATCAGCACCGCGTAGAACAGGAAACGCAGCCTCAGGATCATACTCTGCCGAAGGAATATTCCTGCGGATAAAAGCAACGTCAGATATACACTCGTATTTTGCAGCATTTCTGTAGAAGCAGACAGCAGACACAGGGAGTCGGCAATGAGTATGCCGAATATGGCAGAATTCAGAAGCACGAGTGTCCTGACTGCGGTAGTATCGCTGATTCTGCGGTAAAGGCTCAGACCTGCTTCGGTCAGAAGGATTGCCAGCAGCAGCAGAGATAAGGAAAACTGCTCTGCCCATGCCAGATTGCCGAATACCGGACAATAGCCGAGGGTGAGGGACCCGGATATCGGAAAGAGATAAAACCATGAACTGTTCCGCAGATCATAATGTTCCGAGCCTTGAGGCAAACTGCCTTTGTCTTGCTGCTTTTCTGAAGAAAAACCGAATAACTCCGATGAGGTATAACGCAGCACGATGTAGATCAGGACTGTCAGCATCGCAGCAGTTGCCGTAGAAACGGTTCCGGGTTCGGCTCGGAACAGACTCCAGCCTGCCAGTCCCACTGTCAGAATGAGCAATGAGCGAAAACTGATCATTGCCAGCGCACCGGCGGCTTGCCGTTTTACTACACGGCGATGTGCTGCAAAGAGGCAGACCAGTCCCGGTATGCCTGCCAGAAACCATGCCTCCTGTGAAACATATTGCAGAATGAAGCGATGATAAAGTCCGCACACACAGATTAACAGCAGATACAGCGGCGGCAGAGTGAGATATTGTCTGAATACCGTGCCGTAAACGCCTGCGCCCAGCGTGAGTGTGATCACTCTTGCTGCGGGTGAAGTAAAACTAATGGACAATGCGAGGATCGAGAGAGCGTAAACCGCAAACGTGAATCGGGATAAAAACGCGTAGCGATGCGTCCATTCTTTGAAAGCTGCATCTGCGTAGAACAGCAATCCTGCCAGAATCATAAGAAAAGGACCGGGATATCCTGAAGGCAGCGGATGCTGATATCTCCACGTCAGATGAATAAAAGATACTGCCGAGGCATAAATCAGTGTTCCTGCCGCGTAGTAAGCAAGTTTCCGCTGTTCTGAAAACATATTTCCGAGCCATTCCCGGACAAATCGGATTAAGCCTATTCCTAGTAATACTAACAGTGACAGATGCAGGACTGCCGGCAGATACCATTCGGAAACCTGTCCGACTGCAGGAGCAGCGATCTGCACAGCAGTCAATATCATAAACAGTCGGGCATGAGAGCCTTGCAGAGAGCGGTCCATAATACCGGACGCGAGTTGAACTGTCCAATAGAACAGCCACAAGCTTATTATGACGATCCCCATGCCTGCAGCAGCAGTCACATATCCGGTCCCTGCCATATCTGTCAGACGCACCGATGCTGCTATACTGAGCGGAATCAGCAGCATTCCTATGGTAATAAGAACACTTCCCGCAGTGCGAAGTTCGGGTCTTCCGAGCAGAAGTTTGTATGCCCCGCCTATCAGCAGCAGGGTATAGGCAGAAAGGATCAGGGAAATAATCAGGGATCTGGAAAATCCCTCTGTATAAGTCACCAGAAAAACGCATCCTGTGAGAAAGAGAAATCCGCTGATGAACCAGCCGATGTTTTGAACCAGAAAGGGCGCTATCATCTTGGGCAATCCCGAAACTGCTTTTACTGTCTGCTCAAGTGTGCCGGGTTTGGCAGGCTTCCATGAATAGCGGGTCAGTTCATCCTGTTTTTTCGGCAAACTCGGCAGAGATATTTCATCAGATTTGGAAACCGTATCTACGGTTTTCGCGGGGCAGGACAAGGATGCGGCTTTGACTTCTTTTTTTGCCGTAGAGACAGGCTTGGGCAGCATATCATATATTGAGGGTACAGGCTTGGTAACAGAATCTCCGGTTTTCGGCACAGCGATGTCTGTTTTGACAACAACAGGCGGAGGCAGCGGCATTTCTTCTTCAAGGGAAACGATACGACAGATGATCCCTATTTTCTCAAAAGCCCTGCATCTCTCTTCGGCAAAAGCCCGGCTCACGGCTTTTTCTATCACTGCTTCTTTTTCAGAGAAAAGTGTTTCTACAGAAACAGAAGTTCCCTTCAGCAATGCGGACAAGTCTCTTATAAACTTCCCTATATCGCTGATTCCTTTTGCAGTCTCACCGGAAAATACGATGTCACAGCGGTTTTCGCTCATGGTCTGCTCCTTTGAATCACAAAAATCGCAGAGAGATAATTTTCTCTCTGCGATTATTCTCCTGTTCCGACATCACTTATCCTGTTTCTTTTCGATCTTTTTCCTGAGTTCTGCCATCTCGCTGTCAACCTCGGTTTTTATCTCAAGGCTGTCAATTTCCCGCTCCAGATCGGACGATTCATCATAAAGCTCTGCTACGGCTTCTGTCCGGGCTTCTATTTCCATGACTTTGTCTTCCATACGGAAAAATTTATCCCGTGCATCCAATCCTTTTCGGAAATGAGATTCTGTCTTGTGCATCTGCTGCATGGCTTCAGCCGACCGCTTCCGGGCGATCAGCGAACTGCGTTTGCGCCGGGCTTCTTCCAATTTATCCTGCAACTGACGCAGTTGTGTTTTCAGTTTCCGGCTGGTATCCGCGGCAGTTTCATGAGAAAGTTCAAGGTCTTTTACAATCTTGTCATGTTCTTTTTTACGAGTCAATGCTGCCCGCGCCAATTCCTCATTACCGGCTGTCAGGGCAACTTCGGCTTTGTCCCGCCATTTCTCGGACTGACCGCGATGATTTTCAAGCTCTCTTGCCAACTGCTTTTCACCGGCAATAGCGTCCAAAACACTGCCTTCAACCCGGCGGATGCTGTCTTCCATTTCAAGGATGATCTGTTTTATCATGCGTTCCGGGTCTTCCACCTGATCAATAAGATGGTTGATGTTGGCGGAAATCACATCGCTGATTCGGATGAATATGTTTGCCATAGTCTGCCTCCTTTTATGTGGTTATCAGAACCCTAAGTACAGAGTTTCATAAATACGCCGCTGGTAAAGATTGGAAAAAGCAGGGCGGGCAGAGCCTGAGAACCTCTGTCTGCCTGTATCCGGCAAATCAGGCTCTGCCCACCCTACTACTGTGCTGAACCTATCTTATAAAATCGGCATTTCAGCACTCCGGATGAATCATTTCCACGCTTAACTTAATGGCGCGGCCCGGGGCTTTATTCGGCTATATTAAACCGTTTCAAATAATTGCTCCTGATATCTTCGGGTTTCTTTTCCGCTACGATCTGCTCCATAATCTGATTTAACCGGGGCAGGTCTTTCACAAGCCGGGATTTTTTGGAAACAGCCATATAAACATTCACCTGGCTGTCATAGTTACCTTTTAAATAGTATTTCATAGTATTCATCAGGTTTTGAAACCGGCACCATATCGTCCGGTGAGAAACCGGTGAAGAATATTGAGCGAGCCGACATAGTCAGCCTGCTCCGAATACCCGCATTTCAGACACTCAAATTCCTCTCCCTTCCGGTTCTCCCTCTGAGTATGGGTACAGCGGGGACACCGCTGACTGGTTTTATACGGGCTGACAGACCGGAAGAAAACACGGTTTTCCTCGCAGCGCATCTGAATTATTCTCAGCAGTTCCCGGTAATTCCAGTTGCCCAGAGTCTTTCTGAATTCTTTTGATCTGCTTTTCTCTTCTGTATTCAGCTTCAGATTTTTCAGGTTTTCTGTTACAATAAGCCTTGACTCATTGTCTGCAAAATAATTTTTTACAGTTTTATGAATATAGTATGACAGTTCTTTTTTTGCTCTTTTATATGCTTTTGAACTCTGACATTTTCTTTTTATTTTTGAAATCAGCGGCTTAATATCGTTTCCTATAAATTCTTTCTCCGAAGTAGTCATCAGATGATTTATTCCGGCGTCAATCCCGATAAATTTTCCGTATTCTTTCTTCTCTCCCGTTTCGATTTCAAAAGATATCTGCACATAACCACGGTGTATGACAACAGAAGATGCGGTTTTTCCGATATGTTCCCATCTGAGAAACTGTCTGTGTTTTTTCAGAGGAATATATAATTTTATCCCCTTTCCGACAGAAGATAGAACCAGCCACAGATCAAAAGAGTTACGCCCTTTTTCAACTCTCACGATCTGAGAGGAAAGCGTCATTTTCTTTCCGTTATGCGCGGGCTTCACAGGCTCATTG